>JAYSVE010000144.1:0-12544 GCA_043718725.1 Methylibium sp. | reverse complement strand
CCATGCCGCCGGTTGAACGCTTGCGTGTAAACCCCGTTCACATGCCGCATCAGCCGCGACAGGTTTGCTGCGCGCGTGTGCAGCACCAGGTGGTAGTGATTGCCCATCTGGCAGTAGGCCAGCACCTGCGCGTCGAAACGCTCCATCGCGTGGGCGATGACATCGAGATGCACGAGGCGGTCATCGTCGTCCCGATAGATCGGCTCGCGCCGGTCACCGCGCGAGGTGACGTGGTAGAGGGCGCCGGGGAATTCGATGCGCAGGGGGCGAGACATTGGGAGAGGATACGGCGATGGCGTGGCAAAGGCAAGACCTGACCCCCGACCTGCGGACCCCCGACCTGCGTGGACACCCGACCTGCGTGACCCCCGACCTGCGGAGACGTCCCACGAAATGGGGGCCGGAGCCCTCAGATTGACTTCTGCCAAAAAGCCCGCTGCTACCGGTCAGAGTCTGACCACGGCTCGTGATGAAACACTGTACCCTCGCGGCGCAGAACGCGTTTCCGCTCTACGTTCCAGCCGGCCGCCGCGACCTTCTTGAAGATGAACTCGTCGTGCTCCGGGACCGCGCGCCAGTCGGCGATTTCAAACAACTCTCGGCCTGCAGGGGTCAGGGTGATCTTGCCCAACGCCAGGTCTGCTGGCGCTTGAGGGTTGAGCGGGGTGGCAATGAACAACACACTGCCGGGGCGCTCGATCAACACCATGGTGGTCTGCCCGGCGGGCGGCTCTTCGAACCCCTGAGTCTTGACCTCGCCCACTTCGTGAACGGTCAGGAGGCCAGCCGCCTGGAGCTCAATGAATGCGTCGAAGGTCAACCCCTGCTCAGTTGCGCAACTGTCACTTGTGCGGCCAAGGAATGTGTAGAGCCCCGCGCCGTGAACCTTTGCGACGAGGGAACACAGCTTCTCAAAGTTGGATGCGTCATCCCTGGTCAGGTTGCCTGCGACGGCAAGCGTTCGCTGCGAGAACGATCCGGGCTTGGTGACTTCGCGGGCCAGGACCTTGCCCCACATTTGCCGCATCTGCTCGTTGCTAACGTCCTGCGCCTCGCGGAAGAACCTCGTGGCCCAGTCCGGATCCACTGGCACATCCGAGACTTCATCGGGCAGCTGTTGCTGGGCGACGTAGCTGATTGCCTCGATGTTCTCCTGACGACGCTCTTCAATGTCGAGAAGTCGATGCGCGGCCCTCAGCGCGATTTCAGAGCCGCGCGCCTTGGCCTCTTCCATGATGATCAACGCCTGACCCTGGGCAACCGCGGTGCGTCGAATGTCAGTCGGCCCGTAGAGCTTGCCGCACCCCGCACCGACGACCTCAACGAGTTTGGTCAAGGGGGCGCTGAGGGCCTTGGCTGTCTCGGGGAGCATTTCCCAACCGGTTGCCATAGTTGCCTCCCTGCTGCGATGGCCGATGCTGAAGGTACGCGGGACCAGCTCGACACACTACATCTAGTGCTTGATTGATGCGCAGACCCTAGATATAGTGCCTCTTGGTGCTAAGCTGGGTAGCACACATTCTCATGCCGCGCAAACGGAAAAGCCAGGATTGCAGTCCTGGCTTCCCGCCCCCAACCAGTTCGCCGGGGGAGTGTTGGGCCCCGAAGAGCCACAGTCCACAGGCCGTGAATCTACAGGACCCGAAGCTGATTGGCGAGCCATTCGCCTAAACATGAAGGGAATCATCATGGCGAAGAACGAGCACTCCTCCAAGGAGTTGGCCAGTTTGGCCGGAAAGGTCCTCCAGCAGAAGTCGGCCACTGAGGCTGCCAAAAAGTTGGCGGGTTCGGTGCTGACTCAGGCGCCGGACAGGAAGTCAGGAGGCCCGAAGAAGAAGTAGGACCTCCGGGGGCTGCTGCGGTTGCACTGCAAGCGGACAGCCCCCTCTCCACTCAGCATCTCGACTCAAAGGATTGATCACCACCATGGACCCAATCACTGCCCTCGGGGCTGCACAGCAAGCGTTCAAGGCCGTCCTGGCATCGCCAAGGCCACCACGTCAGCGGTCGTTGATCACGAGTTGAAAGCGAAACTGATCGCGATTCAGGAGGGCATTCTGGATGCACAGACCAAGCTTGGTGACGCGCAGGCTGAACGGCTGGACCTGCTGCACCAAGTGGCGGAACTGAAGGACAAGGTCCGAGCCTTCGAGGTCGCAAAGGCTGACTTTGATGGCTATGTGATGCATGAACTTGCTCCGGGCCTCACGGTCTTCAAGACCAAGCCGGGAGCAGGCCACGCCATGGAGCACTACGCATGCCCGCGGTGCCACAGTGGGGGCGCGTTTGGCTTACTGCAGCGCACCGACCAGACGAACGGACGAACGCGGTGGACTTGCTCCGTGTGCACGTTCGTCGCGCTGACGGGCACGGTATCGAGGCTGTCGTTCGCCTGAGCGGCAAGATCAAGACCTGACCCCTAGGCTCGGCACAGAGTTGATGCCGCGCGCGAGTTTGGTTGAGTGGCAGCAATGGATGGCGACCCCGTAGATACGTGTTTGTGCAATCACCTTTGCAACGGGAGGCACTCGATGGCAAGAACGACAAGGACCGAAGCTCCGCAGCCAAGCAAGATGTCAACATTTGTCGAGTACGAACAAATGGTCGAGCGCACCGACGAGCGCAAGTCCCGGACCATTTCCTTGATGGGCCTTGTTGGCGAAGTCGGCGACCTGCACAGCATGATGAAGAAGTTGCTCCTGCAACGAGACAACCCCTCTTTCCGCAATGAACTCCGGGAGGAGTTCGGCGACCTACTGTGGTACATGACGAGCCTTGCGTCCCTCTACAAGATTCCGCTTCAGGAGATCGCGGAGTCCAACGCTGCAAAGGCTGAATCGTTGTATTCGGCAGGTGGCGTTCCGAGCTTCGATGCCGACTTTCCCGAGGACGAACGCTTTCCGAGGAAATTTTCAGTCAACTTCCTCGAAAAGCCGTTGAAGCACGGTGTGCACGTCAAAATCTCAATCAACGGCGTGGTGGTCGGCGACGCACTTACCGACAACGCGCACGAAGATGACGGGTACCGATATCACGACGTATTTCATCTGGCCTATGCGGCAGTTCTTGGATGGTCACCAGTCATGCGGGCACTACTGAAACGGAAGCGAAAGACGAACGCGAGAATCGACGAAGTCGAGGATGGCGCGCGCGCTGTTGTCATTGACGAAGCTGTCTCGATCTACGTCTTCAACCATGCCGCAGAGCGAGGCTGGTATGCCGACTCGTCCTCGATAGACATCAGCCTCCTGAAAACCATACGCCGGTTGGTGGGCGGTCTTGAGGTCAAGGCTTGCACGGCAAAACAATGGAGAAACGCGATACATCAGGGGTATGCGGCTTTCCTTGAACTCAAGAACAATAGTGGCGGCGAGGTGACCGTCGATCTCGACAAGCAGCGGTTGTGTTTTCAGCCGAGCAACGGCAAATCGAGGCGAACTGGGGCATGAACAATGTCGAGGCTCCCGATGCCTTGCAGGCATGGCAGGCCGGCGTATTGAAGCTGCTGCTGGCGCCCAACCGCGAACTCACGAATCTAATTACCACTATCGAGAGTCCGTGCCTGATCGACGATACGTGGCTCGCGGCTCGGTCTCCGCATCGGTTCGCTACCAAGGGCAACGATATTCGTGATGTCGTCAATACGATATTTCCGGTCAAGCTCGCGCACAAGGCGACAAATCGAGCCGACCTCTTTGCGATGTACCTCAAGCGACACGACAGGACGCACAGATGGAAAAGTGGTCGGCACGCATGGGGTACGTACTTCGAGCGTTTGATTCGATTCCCACCGACGGGAGTCAATCAACTGGACAGAGTGATCCAGAAGCTCCGCGCCTGGAAGACGAGGAACACCACGGGGCTGGTTTTCCACCTCTCGTCGCCCGTGGTCGATGCACCCCGAACCAGAGGCGGACCGTGCTGGCACTACGGAGAACTACTTTGGAATGCCGACGGTACCCTCGATCTCGTCGCGGTCTACAGAAACCATGACTTCTTCAACAAAGCCTTTGGCAACTTCATTGGGCTGGGGCAGTTGCTGGCATTCATCTGCCAACAGTCGGGGAAGCAGCCGGGAAAGTTGATCTGTCATTCAGTGCACGCCTACCACGATGGCGGCGTGCAGGCTCTAAGGAATATGGCGGCTTGACGATGGACGAATCGAGAGAGGCCAAGTTTCTTGACCTGGTCGTGCGCGTTCAAGCATGCCGAAAGTGCCCCAGGATGAACGACAGCGCACGGGTCTTGGGCCCGGGGTGTGGCCCCTTGGATGCAATGGCAGTGTTTGTCGGTGAAGCACCCGGGCGACTGGGCGCCGATGGGTCGCACCTACCCTTTCACGGCGACAAGTCGGGGCATAACTTTGAATCACTCATCGAGCAGGTTGGAATCAGCAGGTACCACGTGTTCGTAACCAACGCGGTTCTGTGCAACCCGAAGGACGATGCCGGCAACAACGCCACTCCAACTGCGATGGAAATTGCCAACTGTGCCGGGTTCTTGAAGGAACAGCTTGAGGTACTTGACCCGAAAGTTGTTGTTACGCTGGGGGCGGTGGCATTGAAGTCATGCGCCCTGGTGCAGCCTCATGGATTGACGCTGAAAGCTGGCGTGAGAACCGTCAACGAATGGAATGGCCGGAGGTTGATCCCGGCGTATCACCCCGGCCAGCGCGCCATGGTTCATCGCAGCTTCGCCAATCAGCTTGCCGACTATCAATTCATCGCCGAAACAATCAGGCGAAGTGGGCTCAGCAAGCGGAAGATTTCAAGCGGAGGCAAGGGCCGCCCCGCCGCAAAAGTCGCGCAGGTCTCGCGCAGGCTACTTGAGAAGCATCCCGAAGGCATGACCTACTTCGCTTTGCACAAGCTCTTCTTCCTCGCGGAAGTCGCGCACATGGAAGCAACCGGCGAGCGGCTGACGAACGCCTACGTCGTGAGGCAAAAGGATGGGCCGTACTGCGTGGACCTGCATCTGGCCAAGCTGCCAGTGATCGTTCCAGGTGTTGTCATTGAACGCGTGGGTGCGTCGATAAGGCTACGACTTAACGGTCAGCGGACTCTCGTCGATTCAGTGCCGGTATCGGCGCTGAAGACGACCGAAAAGCAAGCCATCGACGACACGATTCGTCGTTATGCGGCAATGTCGGATGCCAACCTGAAGCGGGTTTCGTATTTGGCAAGTCCAATGCGCGCGATCTTGCGAAAGGAGCGTGACCTACGAATCAACCTGTTCAATTCGGCTGTTCTTCCGTCTGGGAAGGAGTAGTGTCTGCGCCGGATGTGGTGGGAGGGCGCAATAGAAGTGAGCAGCTTTACCGTTCGCAAGGCCGCGCCGATTCGTCGGCGTCGAGCCTGTCCTCTTTCATGAATTGGCATATGCCTATCGAATCGCGAATGGAGCACTCAACCCATGTCCGACGACGTTTGGAAGCGCCGGCTACACCACCATGGAAGAATTCTTCGCGGTGGTGCAGGACTGCGGAGCAGAGCCGGCGGATCAATGAATCGGCGCTGGCGCAGACACCCGGCGCCCCGCCATGGCAGCGCGCGCCGCAACATCCCAGCGCGCTTCGAAGTCCAGTCCGGTGAGCACGTCGCGCGTGACCTCCCCGTCGAGCCGCACACCGTTGCACCATCGGCCGCCAGCGGACCATTGGGCCGACTGTCGCTCCAGCAATGCACGTGCCTTGCCTGGATCGGGCAGCCACACATCGGGCGCCATTTCGCGGGTGAACTCGTCGGCATCGTCGGGCACCGGCAGCGTCGTGCGCTGGCCGCGGATGTCGGCGCCGGTGATGCGGGTAAATGCGTCTCCTGCGGCAGCGGCCAGCGGCACATCGACCGGGTCCATCCAGCGCAGCAGCGCATTCAGCGCCGACGGGTGGCCGAAGCGGGCGAGCAGTTCGCAACGCGCGGCCGGGTTGTCCATCGCCAACGCCGCCTTCTGGAGCAGCACCGCGTCTTCGTCGCTGCCCAACACGGCCAGCCAGTGCATGGCCACCGCGTCACCTTCACCCGCAAACTGGCGCAACAGCGGCATGGCACGCGCCTGGCCTGACCAGGCCGCTGCGGACCAGCCGGCGCTTCGCACCGCAGGCGCTGCATGCGCGAGGGCGTGTTTGAACGGCCGCTTGGGGGCGGTTTGCTTTGTGGTTGCGTCGGCCATGGCAACGGCGCGCCAGGCCAACTCGCACACGGAAGGATCGGCGTCCTCCAACAGCAGCGCGAGGCGCGGCGACTGGCCGTCCAGCAGGCGATGGTTGGCCAGCACGACGGCCGCCGCCACCGCGGTGACGGGTTTGGCCTGGTCAAGCGCCGTTTGCATTTCGGCGGCGAACAGCGCGTGCGGCGCAAAGCCCAGCGCGTCGCGCAAGCCGGCCGGCGTGGGGCCGCTGGCGCGGGAGAATTCGACCACCACCGCGTGGGTGGCCGACGACTCGTTCAGGCGCAGCAGCGCGCAGGCGGCGGCGAATGCGTCGTCACGATCGGCGGCGGCGAGTTGCGGCTGCAGCATGGCGACCAACGCCGGCGGCGTGGCGACCAGCAGACCTTGCACATGGGCCTCGATGCGCTCGTTGAGTTCGGCGAATTCGCGCAAGGTGTGTTTGCGCGAGCCGAGCGCCTCGCGGCGCTGGCCCCACAGGAATGCCAGATCCTCGGCGTGAACCTGTAGCAGGTCGGGGATGTGGCGGGCTCGCGCGGCGGCCATGCGTGAGCCCTCTTCGCGCGCCAGTTCTTCAGTTGATCGATACAGTGCCGGCGCGAATGCGCTGGGTGCCCTTGGCGCGCACGAGCACATCGTCGCCCTTCAGCATCACCTTCCCACTTGCGCGAAGCGTAAGGCTGGACTCACCACACTGCAATGTCAGCGATTCGACCGCAGTAAGCGTCAGTGCCATCGGTTCCGTCGGCGTCTTGTATCGCCCAATGCGGCCTAGTACTACGCCGACACCGGGGCGGGAGTCGTCGGCAATGACGAGCACGCAGTCCCCAATCGAAAGTCCTGCCGCTCCATTCTCAAGCCAATCACAAAGTACTTCCGCTCCACCGTCCAGATTGACGCACAAACGGCCATCAGAGAGGATGTCCACTAACGTACCGCGATCTGCCGCGGCCGCGATCGTCGGATGATTCACTGTGCCACCTCCACCGGATGAAACCTGAGGGCCGTCAGTCCCCGTGCGTCTGCCAGCGCCTTCACGGATTCATCGACGATGATCTGAGTGAGTGACTCAGACATACGGAACATGCGCGCGCCGGCTGCACGCCGCGGGTCCAACGAAATGCTATCGAAGATCACCAATCCGTCGAAGTTCTCGTACCGCGAACGCGCCATATCTGCCGCTGCTACCGATCCAACTATGTTGAACGCAACATAGTCTGATCGCGATGTGCCGGCACCGACGTCCACGATCTCCAAAGGATATACGTCGACGTTGTCCACGCAGGCTTCGCGGAAGAACGAATGCAAGGCAAGAGACATGGCACAAATTGGCATCTGATAGAAGTCCAGCAGGCGACCACCCTCGCCGGGTTCGATGCGAGCCTGCAGCGAAGCTGGCGGTGGCTCGGCGAATCGCTCGCCTGTTATCCACAGGCGACCGAATCCGGTCGAAAGCCGGTCGGGCGCGTAGGTCAGCGCCGCAGGTTCGCCGTCGCCCGCCTCCGCTCCGAGCGGATATGGATTCGACGTGATGCGAAAGTATGCTGTCATATCTCCATCTTCACTTGATTGGGGAGAGCCCCTTACGCTGCGCCTGCATTCCCCAACGCGATGTGTAGACGGTCGGGTGGCCACGGGAGCCCACAAGATAGCTGCGCAGTTTGTTCGAGACTGAGTTGAGCTGGTGTGCGATCCTGAACGGAGTTGGGCGACCGAGATCCGAACGCTTCTTTTCAGTGTCCTTGCAGTCGGCACAGAACGTCACCGCGTGCGGATACTTCTTTTGGTACTTCAAACCCAATTCCTGAAGGATTCCCAAGACGAACTCGTTGTATGGCCCATGCGAATCGTGAAACTGCGCTTTGTGTAACGCGGTAGCCTGAAGCACGTACAGGCCCTTGCGCCCTTCATCAAAGTCGTGGCGATAGCCGCGGATGACAGAACTTCCTGGAGGCGGCTTGGGCAGTTTCGGCAGGACCGGCGCGCTCGCATGTTCCTCATCTGGAAGGATGCTGGGTGCAGCCTCCCACTGGCCCGTCCCATTTCCGCCTACAGCGTAGTTGCCAGGGAGCCAGACGCCGTTCTCAGCGCCGTTGACGTCGTAGCCCACGTTAGCCCACACGCCCTTGGGCTTCTCTATCCACTCGAGAAGTGCCGACGCATGCTTGAGGGACCCAGCAGCCGGAATCAAGTGGTGCGCAGCGCAGGTCACTGGATAGTCGAACTCGTCAATCTTGACAGGCTTCGATGCAAGGGGCGGAACCGACGGATATGGGACCGCAGTCGGGTCGGTCCTGCGGTTCGGTGCATGCAAGATTGTTGTGCACGCTCCAGCAAGCGAGGCGCCGAGAGTCGTGCCGCTTCCCTTGAGTACGTTCTCGACTTCGGGCGGCTTCCCGGGATCGTGATCGAACGGGCAGTCTGAACCTTCGATTTTCATCACGCCGACAGCAATCATCTCACCGAGTTGCGTCATCGCCTCACCCGCAAATGTTCTTCTTGTTATGCCACAACGGATCCCCCATCCGGCACACATTCTTGCCTTCGAGCATCACGTTGAACGAATACATCAAATACTCGCATTCCTGCTTGAACACGCCACTGATGATGCCGCCGATGCTGCCGGGTTCGTCGCCGGCGCTCATCATGTACTTGGCACCCTTGACCATCACCATGTTGCCGTCGGCCTCGACCTTGGTGGTGCCTTGCGAGGTGTCGGATGACTTGCCGATGTTGGGGTACGGGATGGGCACGAAGGGTGCTGGCGGCGCGGGGGTTTTGCACACGTCGGGGAAGACCATGCTCAGGCCGCCGCTGCCCTTGTGGGCGAAGCCGGTGATGTTGTGGACGGTGGAGGGCATGGGTTCCTTAAAAAATCATTGCAGGCGGCCAAGCAGCGACGCTGCCCTGTCGCCATAGTCCGACGACGCGTACACCAGGCACGGTGCTTTGCGGTAACCCTGCTGCACGCCATGCGCGGCCAGCGCGGCCAGAGCGGTTCCTTGGGCCGAACCCATGTCGCCGAAACACTCGGCGGGGTGTTCCATCTGGTGGTCGGGCG
The DNA here is from genome assembly GCA_043718725.1 of Methylibium sp. GTDB lineage: Bacteria > Pseudomonadota > Gammaproteobacteria > Burkholderiales > Burkholderiaceae_C > LGRD01. The sequence goes on along the minus strand of JAYSVE010000144.1, from coordinate 3,318 downwards.
CAAAGGCCTTGGTCTGGCGCAGCCGGGCCACACCGTACTCGCGCGCCCAGTAGCGTTCGCCGTTGAAGCTGCTGTAGACGCTGCCGATGGGCTGCGGCGGGGGGGCCTCGGCGAACAAGCTCGCAAAGGTGGCGGCCAGGCCTTCGCCCAGGTACTTGTCTTCGGAGTACAGATGGCCGGGCTCCTGCCCGTTGGCGTAACCCAGCACCTGGGCCAGTGGCTTCAACCCATGGGCCTGCGCGGTCGATGCCAGGCTCAGCAGCAGAAAGGCCGCACCCTCCGACGGGCTGAAGCCGTCGCTGTTGACTTCGTTGCGGATGCGCCCCTGCAAGTCCAGCGTGCCCAGCACGTACAGGTCGACCAGGCAGTCCACACCGCCCACCAGCACAAACGGGCTGTCGCCGCGCGTGAGGCGCGCTGCCGCCTCGCGCAGCGCCATCAGCCCGCCCGCGCGGCCGCGCGGGACAGCCACGCTGCGGGCGATGTCGAGCTGGCCGGGCACTTGGATGCCCAGGCGCGCGAGGAACTGCTTGGGCTGCAGCGGCAGCGTGGTGTGCTGCTCGGGCAGGCCCAGCAACAAGGGAATGGCGTCCACCTTTCCTTGGGAAGCTTGCAAAGGCGCCAACGCTTCTTCGATCGCCACATGCGCCATGCGCAGCATGCGCGCTTCACGGTACTGCAGCGGCAGCTCGGCCAGCTCGGCGGCGAGTTCGGGCAGGCCATCGTCGGGCACCGTGCCGACGATGAAAGGCTCGAAGCGCCGGTCGCGCCATTCGATCTCGCGAAGGCGTGCCACGCGTGCGCGTGCCGACGCTGCCGTCTCGGCCAGGCTCAGGCCGATCGGTGTGATCACACCGGCGCTGGCGATGACGAGGTCTTGGCCGATCATGGTGTCGCGGTCATGGCGTCACACGGCACCCGCGTAGGCGGGCGGCAAACTGCCGAGCGCGCGCAAGGGGCGCGCCGGTGAACCATCACGCTCGAAAACGGTGCTGCGCACCGTGAGCGTTTTGAGCTTGAGCAGCTTTTTGTCGACCGCCAGCGCGGCGCGCCACAGCATTTGAAAGCGCCCCAGATCGGGCTCGAACAACAGCATCTCCAACTGCGGCGGCTGGGGCACGGCCGCGCCGTCGAAATCGAACTCCAGCTCCAGCCCGCACAAGGGCAGCTCGAAGCGGATCGGCGCGCCCGCGGTGAAGCCGGCCAGCACCACCGGCTCGCCGCCTTGCAGGAAGCCGGGTGCGATCAGTTCTTGGGGCGCCACGTGGAAGAAGCGCGAATCGAAGTCCAGCGGAAGGTAAGGCGCGCGCTCGCTGACCCAGGCATCGTCGTAGGTTCCTGCAAAGCTGCGGCGCGGCAACCAGGTTGGCGCGATGGGCGCGAAGCACGCGGGTGTCGGCCGATCCTCGGGTTCCGACAGCAAGGCTTTCGGATCTTCCAGGTTGGGCAGCGGCTGGTCTTCGGTGGGCGTGCCGTCACGGCCGACGATGCCGCGGCCCACCGGGTTGCGCGCTTCGTGTTCAGGCACTTCGTCACCCGTCTTCGGCGCGATGCCGCCCCAGGCCAGTTCCCAACGCAACGGCATGCGCTCCCACGCCTGCGGCGCAGAGGGTCGCCAACTGCCGCCGCTCTTCTCCCACTGCCGGTCGCCGAACACGCGCACCGTGCGCGCCACCGAACCGACCATCAGGGTCACATCGGCCACGCGGGTGTTGGGTGCAGGCGCAATGGCTCGCCCGACCAGCAGCACGTCGGTGGCGGGTTTGAGCAGCGCAAACTCGCCCACCGCACGCAGGCTGGTCTGCACGGGGTCGCCCCAGAACACGTCAGTGGCCAGCAACGGCACCTGCTGCGCGGCCAACTCGGGGCCTTGCGCGCCGAAGTTGAAGGTGGCCTTGACCACTGCATACGCAGTCTCCACGCCGGCCGTGTCCGGGAACACCGACAGCGCGGCGCTGAAGGGCGTGTGGTTGGCAATTTGCAGCATGGCTCGTGATGCCTTCAGTTCTGCGCGATCTTGGAGCCCTTGAGCACCATGTCGCCCGAGGCCTTGATGCCGATCTTGCCGCTGCCGGTGATGGTGATGTCCTTGCCTTTGATCTGGATCGTGCCGTCCTTCTTCATCGTGATGCTGGAGTCGCCGGTCTTCAGCGTGATCTCGTCGGCGGCTTCCAGGTAGTACTTCTTGCCGACCTGCAGCTTGTCGTCTTTGCCGATGCTGGTCTTGCGCTCTTCGCCGACGGTGCGGGTTTCGTTCTTGGCGACGGTGGTCACCAAATCCTTGCCGACGTCGATCTTGCGGTCCTTGCCCACGCTGGTGGACTGGTCGGTGCCCACGCTGATGTCCTGGTTGGCGCCGACATTGACGGTCTGGTAGGCGCCGATGGCGATTTCCTGCGCGGCGCCAATGGCGATGCTCTCGTTCACGCCCACCGCATGGGTGCGCTGCAGGGCCACAGTCTTGGTTTCGCTGGCGCCGACGCTGACACTGCGGTTGGAGCCTATCGAGATGGTCTCGTTATGCCCCACAGACTCGGTCCGATTCACCCCGATCGTGATCGTCTCGTGGTTGTCCACCGTCTCGGTGCGGTCGTGCTTCACATGCACCGTCTCGTCATGGTCGATGGTCTTGCTCCGGTCATGCCCGACCCAGTGCGTCTCGTCGTTCTCGACCTCGATGTCCTGGTTCTTCTCGGCGTGGATCCAGAGCTGTTCGCTGCCCTTCTTGTCTTCAAAGCGGATGGCGTTGGCGTTGGCGTAACCACCGCCTTTGCTCGACCGCGTGAGGATGCCGGTCTGCGTGGCGTTGGCCGGCAGGTCCCAGGGCGGCATCTGCTCGGCGTTGTAGACGCGGCCGATGATGATGGGCTGGTCGGGGTCGCCTTCGAGAAAATCGACGATCACTTCCTGGCCGATGCGGGGGATGTGGATGGCGCCGAAGTTCTTGCCGGCCCAGGGGTGGGAGGCGCGCACCCAGCAGGAGCTTTTGTCGGTTTTGGGGCCGGCGCGGTCCCAAAAAAAGTGCACCTTCACGCGGCCGTATTTGTCGGTGAAGATTTCTTCACCGGCCGGGCCCACGACCACGGCCGACTGCGGGCCCTGGACGAACGGCCTGGGCGTGCGCCGCGGCGGCCGGTACTGCTGGGCCCTGGGCATGGCCTGCAGGGCACAGTGAAAGTCGCGCCTGGCGCCGGCGGATTCGAACACGCCGACCTTGGCCTGGATGTTCATGCCGGTGATCAGGTACTCGGCGTTCTGGCTGTCGGTCGGGTGGTGGCTCAGCTTGAAGGTGCTGCCCACCGCCAGCCCCAGCGCGTT
>JAYSVE010000143.1:0-12545 GCA_043718725.1 Methylibium sp. | reverse complement strand
CCCGGCGACGCATGCGCTGGTCGGCGACTGGTTCCTGCACACCCAGTATTTCGCGCTGTTCCTGTTCGGCGCCGGGTTTGCACGGGCCGACGGCATGCTGGCGCGGATGGAGGCGTTGCGATGGGCGGCACTGGCCGGCGCCGTGGCCGCCTGGGCGCTGATGCCGCTGGCGCCCGCGCCAGGCGCTGCCGCCAGCACCTGGCCACAGATCGGGCGCGCGCTGGCCCACAGCCTTCAGCAATGGTGCGCCATCGTCGCCGCGCTGGGCTTCGCGCACCGGCACCTGAACTTCAACAGCTGCGCGCGCCGCTACCTCAACGAGGCGGTGTTCCCTGTCTACATCCTGCACCAGACCTTGACCATCGTGATCGCCCAGGCGCTGCTGCCGTGGGCGCTGGCACCCGGCGTCGAGGGGCCGCTGCTGGTCGCCGCCACCTTCGGCTTGAGTTTTCTGGGGTTCGAAGGCGTGCGCCGTGTCGCCTGGCTGCGGCCGGTGTTCGGGCTGCGGCGCGCCGGGCCGGTGGCGCCGGCCCGTGGCGCGCTCAGCGCACCTTGACGCGGGCGTGCATCCCGTCGAGGAAATGCGGCCGCACGTTGCAGATCACCAAGTAGTCGCCGGCCTGCGGGAATGACACCGACTCGGTGCGGTTCACCGCGTTCGACGCGCTGATGGTCGCGGCCGTGGCCGGTGGCGCGGGCGGCCAGCCTCAGCGCGCCACGTCGTTGAGCTTCCAGTCGTAGTCGAGATAGGCCACGCTGGCCTTCTGGCCGCGCACGCGTTCGCGCTCCTCGGGCGCGTCGGCCAAAAGGTCGGCATGGCGCGCATAGAAGGCATTCGCCGAGGCGATGCCTTTGTGGCCGAGGCGAAAGTCCTCGCCGTACCAGTCGAAGATTTTCGACACCTCAAGGCGCTGCGACGCCGTGTTCCAGCGGTTGCGGCTGCGGTCGGACATGAAGCGTTTGGCCTGCTCGTCGAGCTGCGCGTCGAGACGCTCGCCGACGAAGGCTTCCTCGCGCAGCATCGGGCAGCCGATGGAGGCGCAGTTGACGGCAAAGTGAATCCGCGGGTCGTCGTAGCGGCCGCGCGCCCTCAGGGTTTCGTGCTCGATGCCATCGAGCGTCATCGTGCCGCCCAGCAGCGGCGCGCTCTTGAGCTTCCAGGGGTTTTGCACCAGGCTGCCCAGGTCCTTGATCGATTCGAGCTTGGGGTAGCGCGTCAGGATCAGCTCGACGGTGTAGGCGTTGTAGGCGTTGATCAGGAACGCCATCTGCTGCGGCTTGCTGAAGCCCTCGAAGGCCGCGGCGCTGACCGATGCCAGCGACGCGAGGTAGGCCTTCAGCGCGGCACGGTCGGACGCCATGCCGGCGTAGCGCAGTTGCGACGCCTTGCCGCCGTCCTGCAGCACGACGTGCTTCTTGAGCAACGCCGTCCAGGCCGCGTGTTGGTGGTCGAAAGATGGGGCCTGGGCCTGCGCCGTCAGCCACGGGGCCCCTGTCAACAGCAAGGCCCACAAGGCCAGTGGTCTGCGCGCAATCATCAATTCGACTCCTTGGTCAACGGTTCAATTCGAAGCCGGGCCATTTTGCCCCGCATTGAAAGGGCCGCCGGAACTCGGGGCATGATCGCGCCTGTGCCAAAACGCCCGCTTTCGCCCAAGCCGTCCCTGCAATGGAGCCAGGCCGGCGCGGGCTGGACGCTGAGCCTGGCGGGCGACTGGCGCGCGGCAATGCTGGGCGGGCGCGCCGCGCAGGCCGCGCGCGCAGGCCTGCCGGCCCTGGCCGATGACGCCCACGTCACCATCGACGCCAGCCACCTCGACGCCTGGGACGGCGGCACGGCGCCGGCCTTGTGGGACCTGCTGGCGCCGCTGCGCCGCCAGGGCGTCACGCTGGTGCTCGACTCGCTGCCCGAGGGCGTGAGCGCCGCGCTCGACCTGGCCTTGCCGCACGCGGACGCCGCCCCGGAGACGGTGCCGCCGCCCGACGCCGACCCGGGCCCGGTGCTGCGTTTTCTGCGCGAATGGTGGACCGACGCGCGCACCACCGTCACCTTTGTCGGCGAGGTGCTGCTGGCCCTGGCCCGTCTGGGCCGCGGGCACACCGTCATGCGCTGGTCCGACCTGGCGCGCCAGGTCGACCAGACCGGGCCGGCGAGCCTGCCCATCGTTGCGCTGACGAGCTTTTTGATCGGCCTGATGCTGGCCTACATGGGCGGCGCGCAACTGGCCCGCATCGGCGCGCAGGGCTACATCGCCGACGTGGTCACGGTGGGTGTGGTGCGCGAGCTCGGCGGGTTGATGACGGGCGTGATCCTGGCGGGCCGGGTCGGGGCGGCGTTTGCCGCGCAACTCGGCACGATGAAGGCCAACGAGGAGATCGACGCGCTGCGCACGCTGGGCATCGACCCCATCGAATACCTGGTGCTGCCGCGCCTGCTGGGCATGCTGCTGGTGGCGCCGCTGCTGATCGCCTTCGCGGCGCTGGTCGGCGTGCTGGCCGGCCTGCCGGCGGCGGTGGCGCTGTACGGTGTGCCGGCGATCGAATACCTGCACAAGTGCCTGGCCGCACTGACCTGGACCCACCTGTGGATCGGCCTGTTCAAGGGCACGATGTACACCGCGCTGGTGGCGCTTGCCGGTTGCCGCGAGGGCCTGCACGCCGGCCGCAATGCGCAGGCCGTGGGCCTGGCCACGACCACGGCGGTGGTCAAGGGGCTGCTCTGGATCGTGGTGGCCGCGTCGGCCAGCACCATCGTCTTCCAGAGCATCGGGCTGTGAGCCCGGACACCGCCCAGGCGCCGCTGGTCCGCGTGATCGACCTCACCATGGCCTACGGCACCAACGTGGTCCAGCGCGACCTGGCGTTCGACATCCGGCGCCGCGAGGTGCTGGCCATCGTCGGCCCCAGCGGCTGCGGCAAGAGCACGCTGTTGCGCCACCTGGTAGGCCTGGAAGCGCCGGCCAGCGGCCGGGTGCTGTATGGCGAGCAAGACCTGCACCACTGCGACGATGAGACCCTGGCCAACCTGCGCCGCAAGTTCGGCGTGACGTTCCAGGCCGGCGCCCTGTGGAGCTCGATGACCGTGGGCGAAAACATCATGCTGCCGCTGCGCCTGTTCACGCGCCTGGACCGGCGCGCGCGCGAACTGAGCGCGCGCTTCAAGCTGGCGCTGGTGGGGCTGGACGGCAGCTTCGACCTGGAGCCGGCGTCGCTCAGTGGCGGCATGCGCAAGCGCGCGGCCATCGCCCGCGCGCTGGCGCTGGACCCCGAGTTGTTGTACCTGGACGAGCCCTCCTCGGGGCTCGATCCCTTCAGCATCGCCCGGCTCGACGAACTCATACTCAACCTGCAGCGCTACCTTGGCACCACGGTGGTGATGGTCACGCACGCCATCGACAGCGTGTTTGCGATTGCCGACCGGCTGCTGTTTCTCGATTCGCAGGAGAAGACGATGATCGCGCTCGACACCCCGCAGAACCTGGCCGACCATGGCCCCGAGCGCGTGCGCGAATTTCTGCGCCGGGAGGAACGCCCGTGACACGCCGTGTCAACGCCACCCGCATCGGCCTGTTCGTGCTCGTCGGGCTGGCGCTGCTGATCGCCGCCATCGTGGCGGTGTCGGGCGGCCGGTTGTTTGCCAGCAAGGAGCGCGCGGTCATGTACTTCGGCGGCTCGATCTACGGCCTGCAACTGGGCGCGCCGGTGGTCTTTCGCGGCGTGCGGCTGGGCCGCGTGGTGTCCATCGGCGTGGTGCACGACGCGGCCAGCGGCCGCTTCACGATCCCTGTCGTGGCCGAACTCGACCGCAACCTGATCCGCGACCTGCAAGGCAATCCGGGCGGCACCCAGGCCTCGCTGTCGCTGGCGGCGTTGGTGGGGCGCGGGCTGACGGCGCAGTTGTCGACCCAGAGCCTGCTGACCGGCCTGCTGTACGTGGACCTGGACCTGCGCGACCTGCGCGAGAGCAGTGCGTCCGCCGCCCGCGCCGCCCTGCCCACGCCCACGCCCACGCCCACCACGCTGGCCGCGTCCGCCCCGCTCGCCGCCCGCAACGCCGACGACATGGTCGAGATCCCGACCACGGCGACGCCGATCCAGGCCTTGAAGAGCCAGATCGAGAACCTCGACATCGGCAAGTTGATGAACGACGTGTCGACCATTGCCGCCTCGACCCGGGAGTTTGTCAGTGGGCCCAAGCTGCGGCAGGTGCTGGAGGACGTCGCCAGGATCACCGCCGAGCTGAACCGGCTGGTCGCCCGGCTCGACGGCCGCATCGACCCGTTGGCCAATTCGGTGCAAGCCACCTTGACCGACACCCGGCGCATGGCGGGCCAGTTGGGCGTGGCCGCCGAGCGTGTCGGCGCCTCGGCCGACCGCGTGGCCGGCACGGCGAGCCGGGTCGACAGCGTGCTGGCCAACAGCGCGCCGTTGATGCAAAGCCTGCAACTCGCCGCCGAAGAGCTGGCCAGGAGCGCCACGTCCTTGCGCGCCGCCACGGACGAGGATTCATCACTGCTGAGCAACGTCGAACGCGCCACCCAGGATGTGTCGCGCGCCTCGCGCGCGGTGCGCAACCTGGCCGACCTGCTGGAGCGCCAGCCTGACGCGCTGATCCGCGGCCGGCCGGCAGCCCCTTGACGTCAACGCCCACCCACCGGAGCCACGCTTGAAACGCTCAGTCCTCCTCCGCCGAACCTCGGTTCTTGCCGCGCCGCTGGCCGGCCTCCTGCTGATCGGGTGCGCCGCAGCGCCGCCGGTGCAGCTCTACCAACTGCGCTCCGCACCGCCGCTGGCCGCCATCACGCCGGTGGCGTCCAGCGCGCAATGGCAATTGATGCAGCCGGTGCGCGTGCCCGAATACCTGGACCGCAACGCGCTGCTGCTGCCGCAGGGCCAGAGCGGCCTGCTGGCACTGTCGGGCCATCGCTGGGCCGAGTCGCTGCGCGACAGCGTGCCGCGGGTGTTGCACCAGGACCTGGCGGCCCTGCTCGGCGAAGCGCGGGTCTGGACGGCGCCGGTGCCGGCCGGCGTCGCGATCACCCGCCAGCTGCGCGTGGAGTTGCTGGCGCTGGAAGCCAGTGCCGACCGCAGGTCGGTCAATTTGCGGGCGCGCTGGTCCATCGTCGACCCCGGCGTCGCCAGCAGCGTGCGCGCCGACGCGGCGACGCTGAACATTGCCAGCGCGGGCGCCGATGTCGACAGCCTGGTGGCGGCGCATCGGCTGGCGCTGTGGCGCCTGGCCGAGCGCATCGCCGCGTCGCCGTGACGGCTGCGGGGCTGTTGCCGTGGCGCCCGTGGCGCCCGTGACGCCCGTGGCGCCCGTATCGCCAACTTGGCCGGCCTGCGCTCAACCCGCGTGCAGCGCGCGCAGGCGCACCGCGGCGGCCAGCGTGGCGCGGTAGCCGGCATCGATGGCGCGCTCGCGAAAATCACGCGACAGGCTGACCCAATAGCCGAACTCCGGGTGCAGCACCACATCGGCCAGGGCCGAATCGGGGCGCGTCAGCGCGCGCTTGTGCAGGTCGCTTTCTCGGTAACGCCCGGCGCCGGCCGGCGCGCGGTCTTCGAACGCCGAAGCGTCGACCGCCAGCACCCGGGTCGCGCCGGCCGCGCGGGCCAGACGCACCGGCAGCGGCATGTGCAGGTCGGCGTCGACATAGCGAAGCCCGCGAATGCGCACCGGCGTGAACCGCCCTTCGATGGCGCTGGCCGCCTGGATCGCCAGGCCCAGGTCGCCGCGGTTGAAGCCGACCACGCCGCCGCCGTCGAGCCGGTGGGCGGCGCAGATCAGCGGCAGTCGCAGTTGCTCGATCAACCTGCCGCGACATTCCTCGCGGACGAAATCGGCCAGCGCCGCGCCGTTGAAGTGTTCGGTGGTGCCGATCGAGACCCGCGCCAGCTTCCACGGCTGGACGTCGAGCGCGAGCGCCTCGATCTCGGCGGCGCCGCGGCCGGCGGCGCAGAGCGCGCCGACCAGCGCGCCGACCGAGGCGCCGACGATCAGGTCGGGCTTCAACCCGAGTTCAGCCAGCGCCTTGAGCACGCCGACATGGACGAAGCCGCGCGGCCCGCCCGAGCTGAAAACCCACGCCGTGCGCACCTGGCCGGTGGGCGCCAAGGCGGACGGCGCGTCCGCACCGGCGTGGTCGGCGTCCGGCGCGACCGAGCAGCCGCCCAGCGCGACCGGGGCCAGCGCCAGGGCCAGCCAGCGCCTGCGCCCTGCGTCTGGCGGCGCACCCGGGACAAGCGCGCCGAGTTGTGGCACAACCCCGGTTGTGGCATCTTTTGTCTTTGGGTCGGAGGTGGGCATGAACGGCGGCACAAGAAGGTGGTTGACGATGCTGATGGCGCTGCTGTGCGTGCCGGCGCTGCTGGCCGGCTGCGGCACGCCCTACGCGACGGTCGCCAACGGCGTAGGCGAGCCGGTGATGCTGCTGGGCTACGACCCGGTAGCCTACTTCACGCGCGCCGACCCGACCCGCGGTTCGGCCCGGCACAAGCTCAGCCTGGCGCAGCGCACCTATTACTTCAGCAGCGCCGAACACCGTGCGATGTTCGCCGCCGACCCGGCGCGATTCGAGCCCCAGTACGGCGGCTTTTGCGCCAGCGGCGCGGCGTTTGCAATCAAGCTCGGCAGCGACCCCACGGCCTGGCAAATCCTCGACGGTCGCCTGTTCATCTTCGGCGACGTGGTGGGCAAGACCGCCTGGCAGGTCGACCCGGCCTGGAACGTCGCCCATGCGGACCGCCTGTGGCCGGCCATGCGCGACACCGGCTGGCGCGCCCAGTCGCTGGGCCGCTACATCAACAAGGTGCCGCACTATCAGACCGGGGCCGAGATCCGCAAGACCTGGGAGGCCAGGAACCCCGGCCAGGCCTGGCCGCCTTACGACCCCGGCGGCATGATCAGCAACCTGTTCCTCAAGCCACCGGGCTGGCGTGCGGCCGAAGGTTTTGGGCAGCCGGCCCTGGGCTACCCGCCCTGAGCGGCGGCCGGAGTTTCAGGCCTTCCCGGCTTTGGCCGCGGCCACGTCGCGCGCCAGTTCCTCGCCGCTCTTGTAGTGCGGCACGCGGAACACCAGGCGCTTGGAGCGCTGGTAGAAGCTGTTGCTGCCGCTGACCTCGTCTTTCCAGTAGCGGTCGGCCAGGGCGCGGTTGCGCGGGATGTCGATCTCGTAGGCTTCCTTCGAGCCCTTGCCGCCGAAGATGTAGAGCTTGCCGTCGTCGATGCGCCAACTGTCGGCGTCGCCGCCCCAGGGGATGCCGTAGACGATGCCGTTGGCGCAAAAGCCGCCGTACTGCGGCAGGTATTTTTGCGGATCGGCGTCGAACAGCGCCTTGTGTTCGGCACTGGCAAAGCGGAACGTCACGCCCTCATACACCGACTTGATCTGCGCCGACCCGGGGGCGTGCCGGCCCTGGGTGAAATAGGCCACCACGTCGTGGCCGAAGAGCATCACACGCCCGTCGCCGCCCTCGGCCACGGCGTTCACCGGCTTCAACGGCGAGGCGGGGTTTTGCGTCATCAAGGCACCGCAGCCGGACAGCGCCAGGGCCGCGCACACGGCCATCAAGGCGACACCGCCCCGGCTAACGACGCGCGAAATTAGCGATTTGATCATGTTGGAACTCCTGAAGCGAGAGGCGGGTTGTGGGATGGCATGCCGTGCTCAAGCTCGCCGCCCTGCAGTTCGGCGTACGGCGCGGTCCAGCCCAGCAGCGCGCTGGCCTGCTCGCAGCGCCGGCGCAACTGGGCCTCGTCGCGGCCTTCGAGGTGGACGATGCCGTAACGGTAGCTCCCCAGCCATTTGAAGTCGCGCTCCAGCGCGTGGGCCGACTTGGGGTAGGTAAACAGCATCGCGTCCGGGAACGCCCGGCGCAGCGCGGCGCGCTGTGCGCCGCTGGGCATTTGCGGCAGGTGGCCCGGCGAGAACGCACGGTAGACCATGCTTGCCGCCGCGCCGGCCGAAGGCGCAACCGATGCCACGCCGGCCGGGTCCAGCCCCTGGGCCAAGGCCAGCGACATCGCATGCGCATCGACGCCGCAAACCCTTCGGTAGAGGTCGGAGAACTGCGAGGCCAGGCGCGGGTTGAACTCGATGACCGCCAGCCGATCGGTCGCGGCATCGAAGAAGAACTCCATGTTGAAGAAGCCGTGCCTGAAACCCACCGCCGCCAGAAAGCGCCGCGCCACATCGAGGGCGCGGTGTTGCACGCCGGCCGGCAGGCGGCTCGGGTGTTCCCAGCGCATGAAGGCCTGGGTGCCGGGATAGACCACCGCATCGACGACACCCAGGGCCTGCGCCTGGCCGTTGAAGACCCAGCCGTCGAGGTTGAACTGCGGTGCGCGCACCGGTTCTTCGAGCAGCATGCGGTGGGCGCTGCCGGCCTCGGGCAGGCGCTGGCGCACGACCCGCTCGAATGGCTCCACCAGGCTGCGGATCACCCATTGCTCGCGCCAGCCGAATCGGGTGTGGGCCTGCAGCTCGGCGCGGCTGCGCACCTCGCGCGCAAGGACCGAGAACGCCGCCTTGATGGGCTTCGCGTAGGCCGGGAACCGCAGTCCCGCCGGGATGTCGCCACCGTAGTCGGCCTGCAGTTCGTCGAAGCCGACGTTGGCTTCGGGACAGACGCGGGCCAGGACCCGGCGCGCGTGCAGCTTGTGTTGGCACGCCACGACCGCGGCCACGCTGGTGCCCGGCAAACCGAGCCGCTCGGCCACCAGCGCGGCGGCCAGGGCGCCGAACTGCTCATGGTGCGACACCACGCCGGCCCAGCCGCGCCGGCGCCCGCGGCGCGCCTGCGCGTCGGCAAAGCGGTCGAGGTCGAAGCCGACGAGGCGGACGTTGCTGGGAAAGGAAAACAGGTCGAAGCCCGCGCTGTCGAAGGCGTACTCGGCGCGCCGCGGCTCGAAGGCGATCGCGTCCCAGTCGTAGTTGAACAGCAGGCCCAGCGTGGGCTTGGGCGTCATCGGCTGCTCCGCAGGGCCCACAGCCGCCCGGCCCAGGGCAGCAGCGCCAGCAACACCAGCGCGCCCAGCAGACTCGGGTTGAGCAGGCCGCCCCAGGTCGAGACCCTGGCCAGTTCGGTGCCGGCGTACACGTAGACCGCACTGCCGGCCAACATGCCCAGCAGGCTGGCGCCGAAAAACGTGGCCACCGGCAGGCGCGACAGACCCAGCAACGGATTGAACAGCGGGTAGGGAATGACCGGCGCGACCCGCAACGTGAAGACGTAGCGCGCGCCGTCGCGGGCCAGCGCCGCCTCCATTGCGCCGAGCCGGTGGCCCCAGCGCCGCTGGACCGCGTCGCGCCAAAGGTAGCGGGTGGCCAGGAACGACAGCGTGGCCCCGCAAGTGGACGCAAACACCACCAGCAAGGTGCCGCCGACCCAGCCGAAGCACAGGCCGGCGGCCAACGACATCACGCTGCACCCGGGCAAGGCCAGGGCAGACACCAGGGTGAAGAGCGTGAAGAACAACAGCCCGAACAACCACGGCCCGGCCTGCTGCCAGCCCAGCAGTTCGGCCTGTCGCGCCTGCAGGTCGGCCAACGCCGGCAGCGGATTGAAGCGCAGCCCGAGACAGACCAGCACGGTCAGCAACGCGCCGATGCCCAGGGCCCAGAGCAGCGGGGCGGTGATGCGAAAAGTGGTGTTGGCAGGCGGCATGCGGACAGGGGGGTCAGGGTCAAAAGACATGGGTCAAAGGCCATGGGTCACGGTTCAAATACGCGCGACCCGGGTCAACGGATGCAGCTTGCCGCGCGGGGCCGGGCAGCCTGTCTACGTCTTGAGTGAGCGCCGTCATCCCGAATGAATCCACGATGATCAGCGGGTCATGGCGCGCCGCGCCGCGTAGCTTAGCGCGTCGACCAGCGCCACCAGCAGCAGCATGGCACCCAAAACCGTGGCGGTTTTGTTCATATGGAAGAGTCCCATGTGATACGACAGCAATTGGCCCAGGCCGCCGGCGCCCACCACCCCCAGCACCGCGGCGGCGCGGATGTTGTTCTCCCACCGATACAGCGTGTAGCTCAGCAACTGGGGCAACACCTGCGGCAAGGTGGCGTAGCAGAACACGCGCAGGTTGCCGACACCCTGGGTGCGCAACGCGAAGCCCGGGCCGGGTGGCGCGTTTTCGATCGCTTCGGCAAACAGCCGGCCGAGCACGCCTGTGGTGTGCAGCGCCAATGCCAGCGTGCCGGCAAACGGGCCCAGGCCGGCCGAGATCAGCAGCAGCGCCGCCCACACCAGTTCGGGGATGGCGCGCAGCGCGTTCAGCAGCAGCCGTGTCGGGGCGCGGGCCAGCGCGCCGTCGGCCGCGTGCATGCGGCTCGCGGGCACGGCCAGCAGCAGCCCGAATGCCGCCGCCAGCAAGGTGCCCAGCAGCGACATCGCCAGGGTTTCGACCGCACCCGCCGCGACCTTGGCCACGAATGCCGGGCTCAGGTCGGGCGGAAAGAACTCGGCGATGAATCGACCCATGCTGCGCGCCGCATCGAGCGAGAAGAACTGCGCCCATTGCAGGTCCAGGCTCCAGAAGCTCAAACCCACCAGCACCAGCAACCCGGCGCTGAACCAGCAGGCCTTGCAGCGCCCGTTGAACAGGCGCGGCGGCAGCTTGTAGGGCAGGTTGGCGGCCGTCATGACGTCACCCCGCTCGCCGGGCGCATCGATCGGCCGTCCGAGAGGGTCGGGCCTTGGCGTGGGCGGCCCGGAGCGCCGGCCTGGGAGCGCTGGCTCACGGCTCATCCCAATGCGCGCCGCAACCAGGCGCTGGTGCGGTCGGCCAGCGCGACCAGGGCGATGAACACCACCAGCATCGTCGCGACTTCGCCGCCGTTGAACATCTTCATTGAATTGTCGAGCTGCTGGCCCAGCCCGCCGGCGCCAACGAAGCCGAGCACGACCGACGAGCGGATCGCGCATTCCCAGCGGTACACCGTGTAGGAGGTGAGCTCGGCCGCGTTCTGCGGCAGCAGCCCGTAAACGAACGCCTGCAGGCGGCCGCTGCCGTTGCGCAACAGGGTTTCGGTGGAATGGGTCTCGCCGCTTTCCAGGATGTCGGCGTAGACCTTGCCGAGCATGCCGCCATAGGTCAGCGCGATCGCCAGCACGCCCGCCGTCGCGCCCAGGCCGACGACGCGCACGAACACCAGCGCCCACACCAGTTCGGGAACGCTGCGCAGCAGGATCAGGCCCCAGCGCACGCCCTGGCGCAGCCAGAACGGCCCGCGGGCCATGCGCCCGGACAGCGCCGAGAGCGACAGCACCCGCACCGACAGCAAGGCCATGGGCACGGCCAGCCCCAGCGCCAGCGCAATCCCGGCGGTCGCGATGGCCACGGTGCGCCAGGTTTCGCGCGCCACCAGCGCCAGGAAGTCGGCGCCGAGTTCGGGCGGAACGAAGCTGCCGATGAAGCGCTCGGTGACTTGCAGGCTTTGCGCCTCGAACAGCCGCCACGGCCGGAATTCGGTGCTGACCATCAGCGGCCAGAGCATGGCGAGTGCCGCCAGCGTCCAGAACAGCCGGGGCATCCAGGCCGGATCGCGCCGCGCCGGGGCGGTGACGGGCACGGTGGCGGACAGCAGCGGGCTCAGCATGCGCGGCTCAACGGCAATGCATCACGGCGGGTAGCGCCAAGGCACCCGGTGCGGTGTCGGCCGGGCCCGCCGCGCCGCCCAGTTCGTCCTCGTGCTGGGCATAGAGCTGGGCCAGCCGTTCACGCGTCACCAGCCGTGCCGGCAGGTCGAACGCCAGGGCGCCATCGCGCATCCCGACGATGCGCGGGAAATGCGCCAGCGCCATGTCGACCTGGTGCAGGGTCACGACCAGCGTGACCGCGCGCTCGCGGGCCTGGGTGATCAAGGTCTGCATCGCCTGCTGGGCCCGCGTCGGGTCCAGCGAGGACAGCGGTTCGTCGACCAGCCACAGCCTGGCCGGCGCCAGCAGGGCGCGCGCCAGCCCGATGCGCTGGCGCTCACCGCCCGAGAGGCGGTCGACCCGCTCGAACAGCTTGTCGGCCAGGTCGAATCGCTCCAGCGCGGCGTGGGCCGCCGGGATGTCGCTGGGATAGAACAGCGAGGCCAGGCTGGCCCACAGTCCCTGGGCCGGCAAGCGGCCCGCCAACACGGCCGTCACGACCCGCTGGCGCAGCGGCAGCGGCGGCGTCTGCGGAGCCAGGAACAAGCGGCCCCGCAAGGCCTGCAACGCCCGCCGGGGCAGGGACCACGGTGCCTGTCCGCCCAGCCGCACAGCGCCCGAGAGCGGCGGCAGGGCACAGGCCAGCACATGCAACAACGTGGTCTTGCCGGCGCCGGACGGGCCGATCACGGCGAGCTGTTCGCCCGCCGCGACGACCAGGGAGACGGGTTGGAGCGCCGGCGCACTGCCCGCGCGCCCCGCCGGGTGCCGCGCGCTGACGCCGTCGAGTTCAATCTGCACGGGCTGTTTCAGAGCATGCTGGCGCTGCGCGCGGCGGCCTCGATGCCCTTGTAGTTGTCGACCTTGCTCGGTATGAAGCGCGTGGCGCGTTGGAGTTCGAG
>JAYSVE010000142.1:0-5116 GCA_043718725.1 Methylibium sp. | reverse complement strand
GGCCTGCGCCGCCAGCGCCAGGCCGCCAAGCAGCGCCCCCAGCCGTCCCGCCAACGGCCGCCGGGCCAACATCAAGCGGGTGAAACACATGCTGCGATCTCCGACAGTGGCGCCCGGACACGAGCGCTTCTGCGGAGTTATCGACCGATGGGCGAGTCTCCTGAAGCGCAGCAAGGCGTGCCGGAATTAGGCGCCCCGGCGCTGACGGTTTCACGCCGAGGTCGCGGCACCCGCCGCATGGTGCAGACTTTCATTGCGGCGAGCCGTCGGTCCGGGCCACGCGCTTTTCCATGAAGACGCTGAGCGGGTCGTCGGCATAGTCGGCAAACGGCCCCCGACGCACAAAGCCCGCACGCCGGTACAGGGCCAGCGCCTCGGGCTGGTGAATGCCAGTCTCCAGCCTGAACAGGAAGCAGCCCTGCGCCATCGCCCGTGATTCCAAAAAGGCCAGCAGCGCAGCGCCGATGCCCAAGCCGCGGCACTCGGTGTCCACGTACATGCGCTTGACCTCGCCGAAGCCGTCGATCATCCGCAAGGCCCCACAACCGCAGGCCTGGCCTGCCGCGCCGCGCGCCACGGCAAAGAGGACCTCCGGGCGCAGCAGCGCCACCAGGTCGACGAGGTGGTTGCTCGCGGGTGGGTACAGGCGGGTCTGGTGGGCATCGAGCCGCGCGATCAAGTCGACG
Organism: Methylibium sp.; assembly: GCA_043718725.1. Lineage (GTDB taxonomy): Bacteria > Pseudomonadota > Gammaproteobacteria > Burkholderiales > Burkholderiaceae_C > LGRD01. The sequence continues at coordinate 4,430 of JAYSVE010000142.1, read as the reverse complement.
ACCTCGAACTGATCGGGCGATTCGACGGCAAGGTGCATGGGCAAGGCGTCCTCCGCAGGCGGCTCAGGTCACCCGGGGTTTGACCCACAGCCAGGCGACCACGCCGATGCTCATCATCAGCATCGAGGTCACGGCCAGCGCAACCGTGGAGTGCATCACCAGCGGCGCAACGACCCCCGCCACCATCGCGTTGGCCAGGCTGCCCACGAAAGCCTGGAACGACGAGGCCATGCCGCGCCGATCGGGCACCAGGTCCAGCACCATCAACGTGACCACCGGCACCATCAACGCCCAACCGAAGGCATACACCGCGATCAGGCCGATCGCCCACCAGGCCTGCGGCACGAACAGCAGGTTGAGCACCACGCTGAGCAACGACACCGCGATCATGATGACGAAGCCGTGGCGGATCTGGTGCTTGTCCTTGACCTGCCCGGCCATGCGCCCGGAGAAGTAGGCCCCCGCCATGATGCCGGCGACCGTGACCACGAAGAACCAGAAGAACTCGGTCGGCCCCAGGCCCAGGTGCTCGCCCAGGAACACCGGCGCCGCCAGCACATAGAGAAACATGCCGTTGAACGGGATGCCGCTGGCCAGCACGAGCATCAAAAATCGCGGGCTCGAACCGAGTTGCCAGTAACCACGCAGCAGGTTGCGTGCATTGAACGGCTGGCGCTGCGTGGTGTGCAGGGTCTCCGGAAGCAGCTTGTAGTTGGCCAGCCACAGCAGCGCACCGACCGCCGCCAGAAACCAGAAAATCGAATGCCAGTCGGCATGCACGAACAGGAAGCCGCCGACGATGGGCGCCACCGCCGGCGCCACGCCGAAATAGATGGTGACCTGCGACATCACCCGCTGGGCATCGGCCGGCGGGAACATGTCGCGGATGACGGCCCGTGAGATCACGATGCCCGCCCCGGCCGCCATGCCTTGCACCGCCCGAAAGAACACCAGCGCGGCAATGTTCTGCGACAAGGCGCACCCGGCCGAGGCCAGCGTGAAGATCGCCACCCCCCACAGCACCACCGGCCGGCGCCCGACGCTGTCGGAGAGCGCGCCGTGAAACAGGTTCATGATCGCAAAGCCGAACAGGTACGCCGACAACGTCTGCTGCATCTGCACCGGCGTGGCGCCTAGCGTCCTGGCGATGCCGGTGAAGGCCGGCAGGTAGGTATCGATCGAGAACGGCCCCAGCATGCCCAGGCAGGCCAGCAAGACCGCGAGGGCCCAGCGCGGCGCGCGCCAGAGGATGTGTGCGTCGGGGTTCATCGGTCCCGGCCGAGTTTAGCGGCGCGTTGCGAGGCCCCTAAAATCGGCTCATTTCGGAGCGCCCATGCCCGCCAACATCCTGCAAAGACTGCCCCTGGGCGAACGGGTCGGCATCGCCTTCTCCGGCGGGCTCGACACCAGCGCAGCGGTGTACTGGATGCGCGCCAGGGGCGCCCTGCCCTGCGCCTACACCGCCAACCTGGGCCAGCCCGACGAAACCGACTACGACGAGATCCCTCGCAAGGCGCTGGCCTACGGCGCCGACAAGGCCCGGCTGATCGAGTGCCGCCCGCAAATGGTGGCCGAAGGCATTGCCGCGATCCAGTGCGGCGCCTTTCACATTTCGACCGGCGGCGCGACCTACTTCAACACCACGCCGCTGGGCCGCGCCGTGACCGGCACTTCGCTGGTCGTGGCGATGCGCGAAGACGACGTCAACATCTGGGGCGACGGCAGCACCTACAAGGGCAACGATATCGAGCGCTTCTACCGTTACGGCCTGCTGGCCAACCCGAATCTGCGCATCTACAAGCCCTGGCTGGACCAGCAGTTCATCGACGAGCTGGGTGGCCGCGCCGAGATGTCGGCCTACATGACAGCGCACGGCTTCGGCTACAAGATGAGCGCCGAAAAGGCCTACTCGACCGACTCGAACATCCTGGGCGCGACCCACGAGGCCAAGCACCTGGAGTTCCTCAACAGCGGCATGCACATCGTTCAGCCCATCATGGGCGTAGCGTTCTGGCGCGACGACGTGGCCGTCAAGTCCGAGACGGTGTCGGTGGGTTTCGATGAAGGCCAGCCGGTCGCGCTGAACGGCCGCAATTTCGCGAACGCGCTGGACCTGTTCACCGAGGCCAACGCGATCGGCGGCCGCCATGGCCTGGGGATGTGCGACCAGATCGAAAACCGCATCATCGAAGCCAAGAGCCGCGGCATCTACGAAGCCCCCGGCATGGCGCTGCTGCACATCGCGTATGAGCGGCTTGTCACCGGCATCCACAACGAAGACACCATCGAACAGTACCGCGCCAATGGCCGCCGCCTGGGACGCCTGCTGTACCAGGGCCGCTGGTTCGACCCGCAATGCCTGATGCTGCGCGAGACCGCGCAACGCTGGGTCGCGCGTGCGGTGACGGGTGAGGTGACTTTGGAACTGCGCCGCGGCAACGACTACTCGTTGCTCGACACCACCAGCCCCAACCTGACCTACCACCCCGAGCGGCTGACGATGGAAAAGGGCGAAGGCGCGTTCACGCCGGCCGACCGCATCGGCCAACTGACGATGCGCGACATGGACATCGCCGACACGCGCGCCAAGCTGCAGATCTACGCGGGCGTCGGGCTGCTCGGCGCCGGATCGGACGGTAGCTTCCCGATGCTGGCAAGCCCGGGCATCGCGCAGGATTGACCGGCACTCCCGTGGTGTTGCGGGCTGCCTGCGCCGTCGATCAGGAGGACAGGAATCGGGCCCACAGCGCCACGGTGCCCGCGCCGGGTCATACCGTCCTGTGCACGCTGGCGCCTCGCCGCCCGCACGGCGCCACTCCGGTCACGTGATCGATATCACGCCAAGTGCGCCGGCCCACCGCGGCGGCGCGAGACATTGGCGATACTGCGCCTTTGTTCACCCCAACTTGTCAAGCTCGATGATCCCGAACCGATGGTGGCGTAGGTTGACCCAGTGGCTGCGGCCGGGGCGCAGGCCGGGCGCCAGCGCCGGCGCCACGCTGCGCGCCACCGCCGCGGCCAACTTGCCGGCCCGGCCCGTCACCACGGCGCGGGCGCCCGTGCCGCTGCCGGCGTCGAACCCAATGGTCGCAGGCGTTGCCGAAGCCGTCGCCCAGGTGCCCGTCGACCCGCCCGAGCTGCAGCCCGCCAGCCCCGCCTTCGTGGCGTGGCTGCTGGCGCTGCCGACGCCGCCCGGGCCGGCGGCTGCAAACCGCAGTGGCGCGCCGGAGTTGCCACCGCACCCCGCCGGGTTGCACATGATCGCGCAACTCGACCGGGTGATCGCATCGGACGCGCTGTGCAGCCAGTTGCTGCCGCGCGCGCCCGACGTCGTGCCGCGGCTGATGAAGACCCTGCGCGACGAGTCCTATTCGTCGGTGGATGTGGCGCAGCGCATCTCGCGCGACCTGCTGCTCACGGCCGAGGTGATCCGCATGGCCTCGAACTCCGTACTGCGCAACGGCGAGGATTCCCCTGACCTGCCGCGCGCCGTGGCGGTGATCGGCACGCAAGGCTTGCGGCGGGCGATCGCGCGGGTCGTGGTGCGGCCCCTGTTCGATGCGCGCGCCGACACGCTGCTGGCACGCGCCGCGCCCCAAATCTGGGAGGACGCCGACAAGAAGTCGCGTCTGTGTCTGGCGCTGGCCGCCGGCCTGGCGCTGGACCCGCTGGACGCCTACCTTGCGGGGCTGCTGCACAACACCGGCTGGACGGCCGCACTGCGGGCCATCGACGGGCTCGACGACACGCTGGTCCCGCCGCCCGCCGCGATGGCGCACCCGGAGATCATCGTGCCGCTGCTCGCCCGGCGCGACAAGTTGTTCGCGAAGATGCTGACCCTGTGGCAGATCAGTGACCCGCTGGCCCAACTGGCCGACGAGATCTTCCACGGCGGCCTTGGCGCCGCCAAATCGCCGCTGGCCGAACTGCTGCGCCAGGCCCAAGGCCTGGCCGCGCTGCACACGCTGCAAGCCGGCGGCGCCTTGGCCGGCGGGGTGGTCGCGCCGGCCACGCTCGCTCCGGCGGTGAGCGAGGCCTACGTCGCACTGTCGACGACCTGACGGCGACCCGACGGCGACCCGACGGCGCAAGCCATGGCCCCATGCGGGCCGGCATAAGTGTGAAGCAAGCCGATAGGCCGGATTCTGTGCATCCCCGCCTTCTTGCGAAGGACAAAGACGTGACCGCCATTCATCTGGGCCGTGCATCGCTGCACGGCTCGGTGCTACCTACCCGCCGGCTCTGCGGAGCCACATCAACGCCGGCCTACTTGGTATTGCTGCGCGCAGAGATTGCCCGTTTCACCCGGCGCCCTTGTCTTGCGACTCGGGCGCCGACTCGTCTCTGTTGCTCTGATCCTCACCTCGCGGTGGACAGCCGTTGGCTGCTGCGCTGCCCTGTGCAGTCCGGACCTTCCTCCAGTGCGCCCT
>JAYSVE010000141.1:0-2221 GCA_043718725.1 Methylibium sp. | reverse complement strand
CGTGGACCGAGGCATGGCCGACGATGCTGGCGGTGCCGGAGATGAACAGCGCGTGCCGCCCTGCGCCCACGTCGGCGAGTGCCGCGCGTGAAAACGTCGGGCTGCGCGGGCCGTATTGATTCGGGTAGTGATACGCACTCACCTGGCGCGGGTTCTCAACGGCCAACGGGGGCTTGCGTCCAGCCAAAAAATAGACCCGCAGCGGCCCACCGTGGGTGCCCAGCGCACACGCGGCCGGCGACCCCTCGAACGCGCTGCGCCCGGCGGCGATGAAAGCCCGTTGGCGGCCGATGTTGAAGTGGCGGTAGTGCTCCAGGCCATGGCCGTCGTCATTGATTCCCGGCACGTAGTTCCACAGGCGCAACAGGTGCGGGCTGGTGTGGCGGTCCAACAGGGCAAACAGGTCTGAGTAGACGCGGTAGGCCGCTTGTTCCAGCCCACCCTCGCCGAGGCCGGCATCCATCAGGGCGCTGCCGTGCAACCAGTCGCCATCCGTGGTGTAGCGCACGCAGCCCAATTGGTGCGTGGTGACGGGCCGTTCGGTGAACCAAACGTCCAGGGTCGCCTCTCCTGGGGCGAGCAACTCGGCGTGCAGGGCTTCAGCAGCCAAACCCGCTGTCGCCGGGCTCGCCGCGACGAGCAGCCGCGCACCGAGCACTTCGCCGTCGCGGTCGAGCCGGCCAGATCGCAGCCTGCGAAAGTGCAGTGCGGGTTCGGTCGACGATTCAGGTGCGGGCTGCTCACAAGGAATTGTGGCTTTGCCACTTTCCTTGATCCCGTCGGGGGAAGGCCGGCCGCGGCCGGCCTTGGGGCGCTCAACAGTCACAGGACCGCCACCTCGACGTTGCGCAGGGCGGTGCGGCGGCCTTCCAGCGTGCGAACAAATGGAAACGGATTCGCGCAATTGTCAGCGCCGGGCGCGAAATTGGGGCTGCTCTTCATTCGAATTTCTGACCTGGGTGAGTGACAACACAGCCATTGACGAGCTTCGTCAGCGTCGCGTTCGAAACGACCGCTTGAATCGGATTTCGACTGTATCACCCGGTGCCAACCGCCTGTCGTGCGGACACCTCTTGACAGCGGCGCACGAGGGCGCCACGGGAAGCGCCCGGCCGGCGCCGGCGCCGACGTGGCGACGTCGCGGCGGGTGCCGCTCACTCGCCCAGGTAGGCGGCCCTGACCTTGGGGTCGTTGAGCAAGGCCTTGGCCTCGCCGCTCATCGTGACCTCGCCGGATTCCATCACATAGCCGCGCGTTGCCAACTGCAAGGCGCGGCTGGCGTTTTGTTCGACCAGCAACACGGTCGTGCCACGCTGGTGGATGTCGCTCACGACTTCGAAGATCTTGTCGACCATGATGGGCGACAGGCCCATTGAGGGTTCGTCCAGCAACAGCACCTTGGGGCGGGCCATCAGCGCGCGGCCCATTGCCAACATCTGCTGCTCACCGCCCGACATCGTGCCGGCGAGCTGGTTGCGGCGCTCCTTGAGGCGCGGGAAGATCCCGAACACCTTGTCGAGGTCGGCCTGGACTTCGTTGTCTTCGCGAACGAAGGCACCCATCTGCAGATTCTCGGTGATGGTCATGCGGGTGAAGACACCGCGGCCTTCGGGCACCATGACCAGGCCTTGCTTGACCAGGTCCCACGGCCCCTGACCCTTGAGGTTGCGGCCCATGAACTCGATTTGACCGGCCGCGACGGGCTGGGTGCCGGTGATGGCCTTGAGCGTCGTTGTCTTGCCGGCGCCATTGGCACCGATCAGGCTGACCAGCTCGCCTTCGAGGACCTCGAAGGACACGCCCTTGACCGCCTGGATACCGCCGTAGGCCACCTTCAGCCCGCTGACCTTGAGCATGGTGTCTGCCATTTTGTTGTCCTTGAGAGCGACTCAAACGCCGCCGGGCCGCCGTGGGGCTGTCATTTGTTCAGTGGGCCTTGTGGCCCACGCCCAGGTAGGCCTCGATCACCTTGTCGTTGCGCTGCACCTCGGCGGGCGTGCCTTCGGCGATTTGCTTGCCATAGTCGAGCACGGTGACGCGGTCGCACAGGCCCATCACCAGTTTCACGTCGTGTTCGATGAGCAGAATCGTCCGGCCGTCCTTGCGGATGGTGTCGATCAAATCACGCAGCACGATTTTCTCGGTGGCGTTCATGCCGGCGGCCGGTTCGTCGAGTGCGATCAGCTTCGGGTCTGTGGCCAGCGCGCGGGCGATCTCAAGG
>JAYSVE010000015.1:0-5687 GCA_043718725.1 Methylibium sp. | reverse complement strand
ACGGCATGACCCAGTTCAAGATGAACGACTTGCGTCAGGGCATCGTCCACGTCATCGGCCCGGAGCAGGGCGCCACATTGCCTGGCATGACGGTGGTGTGCGGTGACTCGCACACGTCGACCCACGGCGCGTTCGGAGCCCTGGCGCACGGCATCGGCACCAGCGAAGTCGAGCATGTGCTGGCCACGCAAACCCTGCTGGCCAGGAAGGCGAAGAACCTGCTGGTCAGGGTCGAAGGCGCCCTCGGCAAGGGCTGCGGCGCCAAGGACCTGGTGCTGGCCGTCATCGGCAGGATCGGCACGGCAGGCGGGACCGGCCACACCATCGAATTCGCCGGTTCGGCGATTCGAGCGCTCAGCATGGAAGGGCGCATGACGGTGTGCAACATGGCCATCGAGGCGGGTGCGCGCGCCGGGCTCATCGGCGTGGACGAGACCACCATCGCGTATGTCAAGGGCCGGCCCTTCTCGCCGACGGGGCTGGAATGGGATCAGGCCGTGCGCTCGTGGCGCACGCTGCATTCGGACGCCGGGGCGCATTGGGATTTGGTCGTCGACCTCGACGCGGCTTTGATTCGCCCGCAGGTCACCTGGGGCACATCGCCGGAAATGGTGTTGTCCATCGACGACCGCGTGCCCGACCCCGATCGGGAAAAAGACCCCGGAAAGCGCCTGGCCATCGAGCGGGCGTTGGAGTACATGGCGCTGGCGCCGAACAAGCCGATTGCCGACATCATGATCGACAAGGTCTTCATCGGCTCGTGCACGAATTCGCGCATTGAAGACTTGCGCGAGGCTGCGGCCATCGTCCAGCGGATCGGGCGCAAGGTCGCCTCCAACGTGAAGCTGGCGATGGTGGTGCCCGGCTCGGGCCTGGTCAAACAGCAGGCCGAGCGCGAAGGCCTCGATGCGGTGTTCCGGGCCGCCGGGTTCGAATGGCGCGAGCCGGGCTGTTCGATGTGCCTGGCGATGAACGCCGATCGCCTGGAACCGGGAGAGCGCTGCGCGTCGACATCGAACCGCAACTTCGAAGGGCGCCAGGGCGCCGGTGGCCGCACCCATCTGGTCAGCCCGGCGATGGCAGCGGCCGCGGCCATCGAGGGCCATTTTGTCGACGTCCGGCGCCTTGCCTGAACGGCATTGCAGCGCGCACCGGGCCGTCACGGAAAGTAAATTCAAGCATGCAGCCATTTCGAATTCACAAGGGGCGCGTCGCGCCGATGGACCGCGAGAACGTCAACACCGACGCGATCATCCCCAAACAATTCCTCAAGTCGATCAAGAAATCGGGCTTCGGCCAGAACCTCTTCGATCAGTGGCGTTACCTGGACCCGGGTTTCCCGGGGCAGGACCCGGCATCGCGCCAGGTCAACCCCGACTTCGTGCTCAACCAGCCGCGCTACAAGGGCGCGTCGGTGCTGCTCGCGCGCAAGAATTTCGGTTGCGGCTCGTCGCGCGAACATGCGCCCTGGGCCATCGAGCAATTCGGTTTCCGCGCGCTGATCGCCCCCAGCTATGCCGACATCTTCTACAACAACTGCTTCAAGAACGGGCTGTTGCCGATCCAGCTTCCGGAGCATGAAGTCGCCAGGCTGTTCGACGAGGTGTTTGCCTTTGTCGGCTACGAACTGAGCGTCGACCTGGAGCGTCAGTTGGTCACCAAGCCCGACGGCACGGAGCTGCCCTTTGAGGTGGAGCCGTTCCGCAAGTTCTGCCTGCTGGGCGGCTTTGACGACATCGGCCTGACCTTGCGGCACGCCGACAAGATTCGCGCGTTCGAGACCGAGCGCCTGTTAAGGAAGCCGTGGCTGGCGCACCGCATTTGACGTCTGGCCACCGAGGAGCTGATTCGTGAAGATTGCAGTCCTGCCGGGCGACGGCATCGGCACCGAGATCGTTGCCCAGGCCGTCCGGGTGCTCGAGCACCTCGAACTCGGCCTGGAAACCGAAACCGCGCTGGTGGGGGGCGCCGCCTATGAAGCCCATGGCCACCCGCTGCCCGATGCAACGCTGAGGCTCGCCCAAGCGGCCGATGCGGTTCTGTTCGGTGCCGTCGGCGATTGGAAGTTTGACAAGCTCGAACGCGCCTTGCGTCCCGAGCAGGCCATTCTGGGCCTGCGCAAGAACCTGGGCCTGTTCGCGAACCTTCGCCCCGCCATCTGCTACGAGCAGCTCACCGACGCCTCCAGTCTGAAGCCTGAGCTGGTCGCCGGGCTGGACATCCTGATCATCCGGGAGTTGACCGGCGACATCTATTTCGGCCAACCCCGAGGCCGCCGAAGCGCGCCCGACGGCGCCTTTGCCGGTGCCGAAGAAGCCTTCGACACGATGCGCTATTCGCGGCCCGAAATCGAACGCATTGCGCACGTTGCGTTCCAGGCGGCGCGCAAGCGCAGCAAGCGCCTGACCAGCGTCGACAAGGCCAACGTGCTGGAGACCTTCCAGTTCTGGAAAGACGTGGTCACCGACGTGCACGCCCAGTACCCCGACGTGGCGCTGGACCACATGTATGTCGACAACGCCGCGATGCAACTGGTGCGGGCGCCGAAGCGGTTTGACGTGGTGGTCACTGGCAACATGTTCGGCGACATCCTGTCCGACGAGGCGGCGATGCTCACCGGTTCGATCGGCATGCTGCCGTCGGCGTCACTGGACGCCGCGGGCAAGGGCTTGTACGAACCCAGCCACGGCAGCGCGCCCGACATCGCGGGCAAGGACCTGGCAAACCCGCTGGCTACAATATTGTCTGCCGCCATGATGCTGCGCTACTCACTCAAACAGCCGCAGGGCGCAGACCGCATCGAGTCTGCGGTCCGGCAGGTGCTCGCCTCTGGCCTGCGCACCGCCGACATCTGGTCGCCCGGCACCACCAAGGTCGGGTGCCGCCAAATGGGTGACGCCGTCGTCGCTGCGATCACGGGCAGCACCGCCATGAAGACCATGACCAAGAGCTAGTCAAGCTCCGGTTCGTCTCGCCCCAATCCCTGGCGAATCGAGCCGGGGAGCAAAAGGTTTCAACAACTTTGGAGAAGGGCAATCGCGATGAGACTGACAGGATTGGTGGGATGGCGCGGCATGGTCGGCTCCGTCCTGATGGACCGCATGCGGGCCGAAGCCGACTTCGACCTGATCGAGCCGCTGTTTTTCAGCACCAGCAATGCGGGCGGCGCAGCGCCGGCCGAGGCGAAGAACGAGTCGCGCCTGAAGGACGCCTACGACATCGAAGCGCTCATGCGCTGCGACATCATCATCACGGCCCAAGGCGGCGACTACACCAGCGCGGTGTACCCCAAGCTGCGCGCGGCCGGCTGGAAGGGGCACTGGATCGACGCTGCATCGACCTTGCGCATGCGCGACGACGCGGTGATCGTTCTCGACCCGGTGAACCAGCCGGTGATCCAGCGAGCGTTGGCTCGGGGCGGACGCAACTGGATCGGTGGCAACTGCACGGTCAGTTGCATGCTGATGGGCGTGGGGGCGCTGTACAAGGCCGGGTTGGTCGAATGGATGAGCACGATGACCTACCAGGCGGCGTCCGGCGGCGGCGCGGCCCACATGCGCGAGCTGCTCACCCAGTACGGCGCGCTGTACGCCGAAGTCAAAGACCTGCTTGACGACCCGAAGAGCGCGATCCTGGAGATCGACCGCCAGACAGTTGCCAAGCAGCGCGCGTTGGGGGAGGCCGAGACGGCGCATTTCGGTGTCCCGCTGGGCGGCAGCCTGATCCCGTGGATCGACAAGGACCTGGGCGACGGATCGAGTCGCGAGGAATGGAAGGGGGCGGCCGAAACCAACAAGATTCTGGGCCTGGGCGCGGTGGGCGGGGCGGCACCCATCGCGGTCGACGGTTACTGCGTCCGTGTCGGCGCCATGCGCTGCCACAGCCAGGCGCTGATGTTCAAGCTCAAGAAGGACGTTCCACTGGCCGATCTGGAAGCGTTGATCGCCAATGACAACGCCTGGGTCAAGTTGGTGCCCAACACCCGCGAGGCGACGATGAAGGAGCTGACGCCCGTTGCAGTGACCGGAACCATGACCATCCCGGTCGGTCGGGTGCGCAAGATGGCCATGGGACCGGAGTATCTGGGGGCCTTTACCGTGGGTGACCAGTTGCTGTGGGGTGCGGCCGAGCCGTTGCGGCGGATGTTGCGCATCCTGCTCGAGGCGTGAGGATTTTTCCGCAGTTCGGGCCCCGGCCGTTCCGGGTAGGCCGTACCGACCGTGAGGCACAATCCGGGGTTTGAAGTCGCGCGGATCGTGAAACACGCCCGAAGGTCAGCCAATCCTTGAGCTTGTCAGCGTATCTCATTGATGCTATTGTGATTTCTAGTCTTGCGCTTGGGAAATGTTTGCATGATGTCAGCGATGCTGTCGGCGACAGCCAGGGTGCGCAAACACCCGTTTGATTCATTTTGGGAGACGCCTTGAAAACGAACTTGATTTTCGCAGGGCGCTTTGCCTTGACCAGCATCGCAGCGGCGGCGTTGTGGTTGCCCGCCCAGCCGGCATGGGCCCTGGGCCTGGGCAAACTGGCGGTTCAATCGGCACTGGGCGAATCGCTTCGCGCCGAGATCGACGTCACCAGCCTGACCGCCGAGGAAGCCGCCAATCTGCGCGTTCGGGTGGCGACACCTGAGGCTTACCGCGCCGCCGGCGTCGACTACAACGCGGTGCTGCCAGGCACCACGGTCGTGCTGCAACGCCGGGCCGATGGCAAACCATTCCTGCGGATTGCCAGCGACCGCACGGTCCAGGAGCCTTTCGTCGACGTGATCCTCGAGCTGACCTGGGCCACGGGCCGGTTGGTGCGTGAATACACCTTGTTGCTCGACCCTCCGACAACCGCTCGGGCCGCCCCTGCGGCGCCACCGCCCACGCCTGCCGTCTCGGCCGCGCCCGCCGAAGCGCCTGTCGTGGCCGCCGCGCGCGCCAGCGAACGCGCGGCCGCCGCACCAAGTCGGCCCGCGGCCAGCGAACCGGCCCCGGCCTCCGCCCCGCGCCCGGTCGCGAAACCGGCGACTCCGACACCCGATGAATATCGGGTCAGGGTCGGCGATACCCTGAATGGCATCGCAGCCCGCACGCAACGCCCCGGCGTTTCGCTGGACCAGATGCTGGTGTCGCTGTTTCGTGGCAACTCACAGGCGTTCATTGACAACAACATGAACCGGCTCAAAGCCGGTGTCGTGCTTTCGGTACCGAGCGCCGATGTCGCCAAGGGCGTGGCACCTGGGGAAGCGCGCCAGGAAATTCGTGCCCAAAGCGCCGACTTCGGTGCTTATCGCCAACGTTTGGCCGGTGCCGCACCGGTTGCCAGGACCGAGGGCAGTTCCCGCCAGGTGAGCGGCAAGGTCAAGGCCTCGGTCGACGATCGCAAGCAGGCTGCCGCGCCTGCGCCGGACAAGCTCACCTTGAGCAAGAGCGCCGCGGGCAAGGCGGCCGCTGCCGAAGAACGCATCTCCAAAGAGCGTGAGAAGAAGGACGCGGCAACCCGTGTGGCCGAGTTGTCCAAAAACGTCAAGGACCTGACACAGCTTTCCGGCGCTGCCGCAGCCGCTGCCGCGGCGTCGAAGGCGGCAGGGGTGGCGGTTCCGGCACCGACACCCGCCGTGCCTGCCAAGCCGCCGGCACCGGCACCGGCACCGGCACCGGCACCGGCACCGGCGCCTGCGCCTGCGCCGAAACCGG
>JAYSVE010000140.1:0-2223 GCA_043718725.1 Methylibium sp. | reverse complement strand
CCGCAGCCAATGCGGTGTTCCAGCGCAGCTCGCCGCTGGACAATTCAACCCACTGCACGTCCGGCGCAGGCGCGGCACTACGCAGTTCCAGGGCGTAGTCGCCGGCGTCCAGCGTCCACTCCAGCGACTGGTCCGGCGTGCCGGACCAGTACGACAGTTGCAGGTCCCGGTCGGCCTGCAGCCGCACCAGACCCGACGAACGGGCCGGGGCGCGTTCGCCGCTGGCCGCCGCACCCGTTGCAATCCGCCCCGCGTCGGCGGCGAGCCGGGCCAGCGCGGCCCCCTCCAACTCGCCCTCGGCCTGCAATGCCTCCACCAGTTCGTGCCACAGCGCGGCATCCTCGCGCCCCGTGCCCTGCCGCAGGCGCCAGGCCACGAAACCGGTGCGGACGTCAGGACGCCCGTTCCGCAGCGCCCAGGCGTCGACGGCCCTGCCGACCGGCACGGAGCCCGCCTCGAGAGAGGCCGCTTGCCATAGCGCGCAGCGCGCCAGCACGGGATCCGCGTCCTGCTCCGACTCCAGCAGCTGCAGGGCGATCCGCGATTGCACGGGCATCTGTGTGGGTGTGTCGATGAAGCAGCGATCGGCGCGGAACGTGCGCTCGCGTGAAAGCAGCAGATCCCGCGTGCGCGCGATCGCGCGGGTGTCGCCCAGCAGGTCGTAGCCCTCGGCAACCGCGGAAGGCTGCGGGGTATCGAGCAACGCCGCCCGCAGGCGGGCGGGCGTCGTGGTTGCGGGACCGGCTACCGCCTCGGTAGCCAGCCGGACGGGCGCGGGAACCCGCTGCTCGACCGCAACCCACGCACCCGACGCACCGGTGTTGGTCAGCGTCAGTGGCGTGCGCACGTCCACCACCTTCAGCACGACAGCCGACGCATCGATCACCGGTCCGGCGTCGGGTAGCAGTGCGAGCAAGCCATCCTCGTCGGCCGCTGCGCCGGCAAGCGCGCTGACCGCCTGCGGCTCCAGCCGCAGGCGCCGGCCGGCCGCTCCTGGCTGCTCCAGGATCAGCTGCACCGCCTGCGCGCTCGCGTGCGGGTGGGCCACGCTTACCCGCAATAGCGCCAACTGGTCCTCGGCAGGCATGTTGATCGTCCACCCGGCCCCGGCCGCTATCCAGTGAAACTGCGTCGCCGCTACCGGGTCCACGCCCGGATGTGCCGCATTGCTGGCGCCCGGTGCCCGCGTCCGCCGCTGCGGATACCGCACGCGCCAGTTGTGGGTCTGGAGCACTTCGCCCGGAGTGGCCGAGATCATCGTCGGGCGATAATACGAGTGGCGCGCCAGATGGCGTTGTGCACGCGGATCGGGGAACCAGTCCACCGCCCGGTTGAACGCGTCACGAAGCGATTCCCCCGGCTGCCGCAGCAGTCGTTGCTGGGCAGGATCCGCGTCGGCGGACAACGCGCTGTCGGGGGTGCCAGGCAACGACGAGGTCATCTTGAGCTGCACGCCGGATTCGCCCGCCACAAGCAACTCGCGGGTGCCCGATGGCACGCTCAGCTGCAGGCGGCCAGCCAGATCCAGCACCTCGGCGCAGCCGTTGCTGACGAACAATTGCTCGCGCAGCGCGACGGACGGGACTCGGGCGTCGAAGATCACCCGGCCATCGGCCAGAACCCGCAGCCAGGTGGCATCGGGCGGCAACTGCCGCGGCAGCTGCGGGCGCCACAGATCGAGCCGAACGAGGCGTGGCCCGCCTCCCGGCAATAGAAACCTGGTCGCCGACACCCCATCCAGTGCCACGGCGTGATCGCGACGGTCCGCGTGGCGCCGCGCCACGGCGCCACCGACCGCCGGAACCACTGCCACCTGCCACGGGTCCTCGTAGCCGCGCCTTGCCTCGCTGCGCATTTCGACCACGACATCGCTGGCGGTCGCGCCGCTCGGCTCCAGCATCAGCCAGCCCCGCTCCTGCACCCCGCCGTCCACCAACCAGTGCGTATCGCCCAGACGCTGCAGCGCCGCGTCGGCGAACAGTGCCCCACCGGGGCTGGCCAGCACCCGTGGCAGCGGGCCGCGAAGGAGCTTGAGATCGGCCAGCCTGCTGTTCGATTCGAAGGGCAACAGGGCCGGCACGTCGGTGCGTACCTCGAGATGATGGCGATCCTCGTCCCATGCCTTGTGCCCGGCGGTGAACTCCGTCGATTCGACGTTCGCACGGCGTGGAAGCGCCTGCGCCCCGGCGGACCCCTGCCAGGCGGCGCACAACAGTCCGATCA
>JAYSVE010000139.1:0-2225 GCA_043718725.1 Methylibium sp. | reverse complement strand
CTTCTGAGGAACGCTCAGCGCCGTGGCTCACCCCACTGTTCACGCCAGGCGCGGCAACACCCATGGACGAACCAGAAGTCGATGCGGCCAACGATGTGCCAACGCCAGGATCAGGCGCTGGCCTTGGCCTGGGCGATCAAGCGCTCGACCGTGCTCGACATCTGGGCGCCATTGCCGGTCCAGTGCGCCACCCGATCGAAAGCCACTCGCAACGGTTGTTCGCCGCCTGAGGCAACCGGGTTGTAGAAGCCCACGCGCTCGATGAAGCGACCGTCGCGACGGGTGCGTGAATCGGCAACGACGATGTTGAAGAACGGGCGCTTCTTGGCGCCGCCACGTGCGAGTCGGATGACGACCATGGGTGTTTCCTTGAAAGTTGGCTGACGGTGCCCGCCGCGCCGGAAGACGCAAACGGGTGCTTGCTGGGGCTGCAAAGCCCACCAGCTTGTCAATGGGGCAAGCTGTCAACACCCGGCCGTGAAACGGGTGTCGGCGAAACCGCGCATTATAAACTCAGATCATTGCTCACTGTCACCGAACCCGCCATGGATCCCGTCCGAATTCGACCCTGCACCGCAAACGACCTGCCCGCCGTCACCGCGATCTACGCCTTCAATGTCGAAAACGGCACCGGAACCTTTGAGCTGGAAGCACCAAACGTTGCCGAGATGGCGCGCCGGCGCGAGGACGTGGTGTCCAAGGGCCTGCCATGGCTGGTGGCCGAACGTGGCGCACAGGTGCTGGGTTATGCGTATGCGAATCATTTCCGGCCGCGCCTGGCCTACCGGTTCTGCGTGGAGGATTCGGTCTATCTCGACTCCGAGGCCATAGGTCTGGGGCTGGGCCGGTTGCTGCTGGCGGAGTTGCTTGCGCGCTGCGAGGCCGCCGGCGCGCGCCAGATGCTCGCTGTGATCGGTGACTCGACCAATGCCGCGTCGGTGGGCATGCACTGGGCGTTGGGCTTCGAGCATGTCGGTCTGATGAAAGCCGCGGGTTGGAAGTTCGGGCGTTGGCTCGACGTGGTGGTGATGCAGAAGAGCCTGGGTCGTGGCTCGGACAGCGCACCGCTGGACACTTCGACATGAAGGCCGCTGGCCGGGGCCGCAAATCCAAGTTGATCGCCACCTGGCTGGCACTGGTCGGCGGCAGTTTCGGTCTGCATCGCTTTTACCTGCATGGGCCGAAAGACATTCTGGGCTGGTGCGGCATGGTGCCGACCCTGTTCGGCATCTATGGGCTGCGGCGCGCACGCGATATCGGACTCGACGATCATCTTTCCTGGGTGTTGATTCCGCTGCTCGGGTTGATGCTGGCCGCCAGCATGCTCGCGGCGATCGTCTACGGGCTGACGCCCGACGACCAGTGGAGCGCTCGTTTCAACCCGGCAGGCCCGCCGTCCCGCAGCGGCTGGCTCACCATTCTCGGGGTGGTGCTGGCACTGGCCTTGGGCGCCGCGGCGTTGATGGCGACTCTGGCGTTCAGCGCCCAGCGCTTCTTTGAGTACCAAGTCGAAGGCCCCAACAAGGCCAGCCGCTGAGTCAGACGAACAGGCGCAGGCTGACCCAGTAGAACACCCCGGCGACGAACGCCGACGCGGGAATCGTGAAGATCCAGGCCCACACGATGTTGCCCGCCACCCCCCAGCGCACGGCCGAGGCTCGCCGCACCGAGCCGACACCGACGATGGCCCCGGTGATGGTGTGCGTGGTCGACACCGGGATGCCCAGCGCCGTGGCGAGGAACAAAGTGATCGCGCCGCCGGTTTCGGCGCAGAAACCCCCCACAGGCTTGAGTTTGGTGATCCGCTGGCCCATGGTCTTGACGATGCGCCAGCCGCCGAACAACGTGCCCATGCCGATGGCGATGTAGCACGACCAGATGACCCAGCCCGGGGGCATCTTGTCGCCCGCCGAGACATAGCCGGTGGCGATCAGCAGCATCCAGATGATGCCGATGGTCTTTTGCGCGTCGTTGCCGCCATGCCCCAGGCTGTACAAACCGGCCGACACCAACTGCAGGCGGCGAAACCAGTTGTCCACCCGCAACGGCGAGGCGCGTCGGAACAGGTGCGCCACGGCCACCATCAGCAGCGAGGCCAGCACGAAACCCAACACAGGCGACACGAAGATGAACAGCAGGGTACGCCAGACGCCCGCCGCAATCAGCCCATCAACCCCGCTCTTGGCGATCACGGCGCCGACGATGCCTCCGATCAGCGCGTGCGA
>JAYSVE010000138.1:0-5130 GCA_043718725.1 Methylibium sp. | reverse complement strand
AATGCTTTGGTGCCCGAGGCAGACCCCCAGAATGGGCAACTTGCCGGTGAAATGCCGAACCGCGTCGACACAAACTCCGGCCTCGGCCGGTGAACAAGGCCCGGGCGACAGCACCAGCCGGGCCGGCCGCAACTCGTTGATGCCGTCGACCGTGATCTGGTCGTTGCGGAACACCCGGACCTCCTCGCCCAGTTCGGCAAAGTACTGCACCAGGTTGTAGGTGAAGCTGTCGTAGTTGTCGATCATCAGCAGCATGAGCGATTCTTCCTATTGATTCCATTGGGTGTTTGCCGTGTCACCCCGTTTCGATACCCGCTTTGATACCCGCTTTTCTGTCGCTGGCGAAGCCGGAGCGACGTGCTGGGTGGGGTCTGAGGCGCCCATGCGGGCGCAATAGGTCGGTCAGGCTGATGGCTTGCGCCAGGGCCAGCCGAAGAGCGCCGCTGAGGATGAGAGCCTGGCGAACATGACAAATATTATCGTCTGCAATCACCCGATCGCCCCCCTCGCTCAATCCGCCAGCGCCTTGAGCAGCGCATCCCGCCCGTCCTGATAGAACTCGATGTCGAGCTTGGTCGCCATCTCGTCTGAGAGTTCGAACAGCTGACGACGGCAGGCCACCGGAAGCAACAAAGACTTCGCACCCTTCTCGATTGCCTGCTCGGCCAATGTCACAGCGTTGTGCACGGTCTCAATCGTGCCCCCCAAGGTGACCTCGCCGACGACAACCAGGCCTCCTCGTACGGACTTTCTCAGTAGTGCGCTCGCCAGGGCAATCAACGACGCGACGCCGGTCTTGGCGCCTGATTTGGCGGCGTCGAAGCCTCGAAGTTGCACTGAGAACTCATGCGCACGCGGGTCACGGTCGCCGACCAGTTGCTGCGCACGCGCATACAAGTTCTGCTCAGCGCAGCGGATTGACTCTTTGAATGCCGCCGGCACGGGGTTGTTGAGCACCCGCACGCCGCTGCCGGGTCCTTCAGTCACTTCGAGGCGGAACAGACCTGAGTGCTCATCCTGGCCGCCTGGGCTCAACGTCCAGACCTGACCGCATTCGAGCGGCTCGTCGCCGATACCGCCTTGGCTCTGCAGCTCTGGGGTCGAGACAAACTTTTCGACGCCCTCAGCGCCCATCGTGTAGCTGAAGTGCGTGTTCCGGAACTCGGCCGCGCCGATCCGCTTTTGCTGCTCCTTCACACGCCGGCGAACCTCCAACGCCAGTCGCACGACCCATTCGAGGTCTTCGTCGCTGACTTCAGCGTTGGCATCGGGGTAGACCAGTTTGAGCAAACCGCTGACCGTCTTGTTCACGCCGGTCAAGTCACGGCCCGACAGCGCGCCACCCCAAAACACCCGTCCATGCAGGGTGGAAACTCGGCTCTGCTCGCGCAGTTGGGTGAAGCACTCCGACAGGAAGTCACTCACCAAGCCGAAGTGTTCTGTGAAGAGCGTCGGGTTCATCTTCGGCACGTCCCAGCCCGGCAGGAAGGCGTGGATGCGGTCCATGAAGGCCGTGTCATCGCGCATCTCGGGCGGCAGCGGCCCAAAGAGATGGCCAATGCGCTGCTGATGTTCGACGTCAACCTCGAAGTTGCCCACGAGCACGATGGAACCGTCGGCGCGGATGCTCTCCTTGCCGCGCGAGAACTCGCCGCTCTCCATGTACCCCTTCATGATGTTGACGCCGTCCTTCTGATCGAACGACACGCCAGACACCTCGTCGAAGCAGACCACGTCGTATTGGCACACCAGGCCACGCTGCCCGTTGGCGTTGTTGACGAACATCCTTGCCACGGTCGCCTTGCCACCGGAAATCAGGTGGGCATAGGGCGACACCTGCTGGAACAGATGTGACTTGCCGGTGCCGCGGGGTCCCAGTTCAACCAGGTTGTAGTTGCGCTCGACGAAGGGCACCATCCGCAATAGCAGCGCATCTTTGGCCCGTTCTGTGAGCCCCCCCGGCTCAAAGCCCACGCTGCGCAGCAACACTTCACGCCACTCAGCGGTCGTGAAGTCAGCGCGCCCTTTGGCCAGAACGTCCAGCACCTCGCGCTTGGAGAGCTGAATGGCGCGCAGGGCGTCCACGCCGAAGGGCCTGCCGCCTTTCTCCTGGGCAATGGACCCGTCATAGCCCAACGCGACCTCGGCGTAGAAGCCTCCGGTGAGCATGCGCTCGTGCTCCTTCACCATCTCGGGCGTGATGCGCACGTCGCTCAGTCGAAGGCTGGGCAACGACGCCACGTACGAGTCGCTCTTGGCGTCCAGCCTGGCCGTGACGATGTCGATGATCTTGACGGAGCCGGATTCGCGTGCCCGGGCCTTGAACAGCTCCTCTTCCCCAGCCTTTACCGTACGCGCGCTCAACTGCCGCTGGACGATTTCCAGCCCTTCCTGGATTTCCGCCTCGTCGGTCGTTGCGCAGTATCGGCCGAGCAGGAACTCGACCACGTAGGTCGGCACAGGGAACTGGCGGCTGAACGTCCGCACCAGGTCCTTGCGCACGACGTAGCCTTCAAAGGCGGTTGTTGCCTTGCGGTCGAGGTCATCCAATTGCATCGCTCATCCTTGTTCTCAGCGAACGTCGCGCTGTGTGGCCCGCGCTTTAGTCGCTACTCCCCCACCGTTGTCGACCTCTTCTGAATCACGGTGCCACCCGCGTCCAGAACCACCACGAAGGCCGCTGTGCCCTCGTTCGAATCATCGGCCACCGCCAACGACGCCTTACCGCCTTCCAGCGGCTTTACCTGGGCCACCAGCGACGAGTCCGACAAGGCCGCCCTGGTTCGAATGTCGACCCGAAGGGACCCCGCCTCGGTCGTCACTTCGACTCTGCAACGCAGGCCGTTCCACACCACCTTCGTGATGTCCACCTTCACTATGGCACTTGGCTTGCCCACTGCAACCAGTTCCAGCACGGGCACCAGGCATTCCTGCAAGGTCAGCCCGCCGTGTGCGTACTCGGCGCCGGCGATGAAGCTCGTTATCCCAGGGGCAAAGGCGATCTGAACATCCTGGCACCAGTCCCAACCGAAGGTCAGCGGCGTGCCGTGCGAGCTGTCCTTTAGAACAGCGCAGCGCCCCCACCGTGTCTCAGCCTCGAACTTGGAGAGCTCGGTCTTGGGCAGCCCACCCGGCACCAGCAGCCAGCCGTGGTCCGTGACGATTCGGAAGCGGCTCCATCCGGCTTCGTTCAACTCACCGAGGCGCTCCGCAATCTGCGCCAGCTGGTGGTCTATGTCCTTGGCCAATCGCAGGCCGTGCTCATGGCCGTAGTGGTCCAGGTCGCCGCATTCCACCCAGGCTCGGCCACTCGGTGCGCCGGTCTCGTGCTTGTCCAGCACCTGGTAGCCCCGCTCGCTCAACAGCTTGCGGAAGTTGTAGGTCGACAGCGGCTTGCCGTCGACCGCCACGCTGGGCTGAAAGTCCTCATCGTCCTTCTTGCCCGCCACCCATGGCGCTACCGGGGACGCCCAAGCTTTGCCCGAGGCAGTGACAGACGGCATGCTCGTCCAGGCAGCACTCGCCGACACCTTGCCCAAGTGGCTCAACCGGTCCTTCAACCGCATGGCCACGTCATAGCGCAGGCCATCGACGAAGACCGTGCAGACCCCGTCGGGCTGCGAGTCGCTGCCGGGAACGACCTTCGGCGGCGAGAGTCGCCCCTCGGCCTTGACCAACTCCTGGAACCGCTGCGCCGACTCCTCAAGCCACGGCACATAGAGCGCTCGCAGCGCGGCGCCCACGGCATCGATATCGGCCTTGGTGGAGACAGCTGCCAATGCCTGCAAGGCCGCTTGGTCGACTTTCCACCCCACTTCTTCGTACTTGCCTGCCAATTGCGCCAGCGTGGCACCTCCGGGCGTTTGGGTCGACAGCGACGCAAGCGCGGCCAGGTGCTCCAGCGCAGCGGCCAACCGGACACGCCCCATCCGCGCCCACAGCCACGCGCGACGGCCACCATGTTCCGTCTCGGCCTCGCGTACCGCCGCGTGTGCCTGCTCTGGTGACATTGCCGCACAGGCATTGAGTTTGTAGCGAAGGGCGGCCTCGGCATCGTCGTTGACACGGGGATAGCCGGCCAACTCTTCGGGGTCATCAAACAGCCCCAACGGCCGCGGCGGCTGCAGCTTGCTCAGCAACCCCGCGACTGCCAGGAAGCTGGCAAACGATTCGCGGTAGAGCTCCCACACCGCAGCCCACGCCCCCTGCCGAGCGGCTAGCTTCTCAGCGGCTGACAGCGCGCCATCAGTCAATGGGTCGAAGCCGAAATCCTTGCGACACCGGCTTCCAAAAATGTCCCACCGGGCACCCGCCCACTGCGATTGCGCGAGGTTGGTGTTGTTCATCCAGACCAGGATGTCTCGCGTCGGGTTCGGCGCCGACAACGAGTCGAGCCACGCCGCATTGATTTGGTGGCCTTGCAGCTCTTCAACGGTCCGTTCCAGCAGCACCCCAGCGTGTAGCGCGCGAACCAGGGCATCCTGCGTAGCCCGATCCTGGGCAACATCAAGCCCCAGGCCGCCGTTCTTCGAAGTCAGGAACGCATTGAGCGACCAGTCCTTGGCGTTCGCCTGACTCCAGAACGTGCCCCGGTACTGCAGCTCGGCCAGCGGTTGAAGTTCGCGCGGGCAGTCCTCGATCGCACGCAAGTCGGCGCGGCTCACACCCGGCAAACAAATGACGGGCACCTGGCCGGCAAGGTCGACGTCTGGGAGCGCACCCGCCACGGCGCATTTCAGCCAGATGGCGGGGCCGGTCTTGCGAGCTGGATCGAATGCGCCCAACACCAGCAGCGACGGCAGGTAGGCCGCAAGCTGGGGCAGCGCCGCACGCCACAGCCCATCCTTGTCGGGCCACAGGACCGCCGCAGTCGCCGCAGATGTTTGTGCGTTGCTGTTTGCGGCAGACCGTAGAGACTGCGCGATGCGCTCTGCCAGCTTCATGGGGGCGTGGGTCGGGCTGGCAGCGTGACGCGAAGAAAGTCGTCAGTGGCTTCGAAGCGGGCATCCCTGCCGGCGTACTCACGGGTCAGCGGCACGATCTTGCGCCGGACCCCCATGCCACGATGTTCCACATACCCATAGTCGCGCATCACCTCCACGATGATCGGGTTGCGCGCTGAACGCTGTC
>JAYSVE010000137.1:0-2227 GCA_043718725.1 Methylibium sp. | reverse complement strand
CCGGCGGCAAGTTCGACAAGGGCTCGGGCGGCGCTTACAGCTTTTCGGGCGGGCTGCACGGCGTCGGGGTCAGCGTGACCAACGCGTTGTCCAGCCGGCTCGACGTCACCGTGTGGCGCGAGGGCCAGGTGTGCTGCCTGGGGTTTGCCGGCGGCGACGTGGCCGAGCCGCTCAAATTGCGCAAGGCCGCCGGCGCCGACAAGAAGACCGGCACCTTGGTGCGTGCCTGGCCCGACCCGAAGTACTTCGAGTCCGCCGACCTGCCCAAGGCCGACCTGACGCACCTGTTGCGCAGCAAGGCCGTGCTGATGCCGGGGGTCACGGTCACGCTCACGTTCGAGAAGACCGGCGAACAGCAGGTGTGGCTCTACAAGGGCGGCCTGCGCGACTACCTGATGCAAACCTTGACGGCCGATCCGGTGATCCCGCTGTTCGAGGGCGAACATTACGCCGACGGCGGTGAAACCGAGAACTTCGCCGAAGGCGAGGGCGCGGCCTGGTGCGTGGCGTTCACCGAAGACGGCTCGCCGATGCGTGAGAGCTACGTCAACCTGATTCCCACCGTCGCCGGCGGCACCCATGAATCGGGTTTGAAGGACGGCCTGTTCGGGGCCATCAAGGGTTTCATCGACATGCACAGCCTGTTGCCCAAGGGCGTGAAGCTGATGCCCGAGGACGTGTTCTCGCGCGCCAGTTTTGTGTTGTCGGCCAAGGTGCTGGACCCGCAGTTCCAGGGCCAGATCAAGGAGCGCCTGAACAGCCGCGACGCCCTGCGCCTGGTGTCGATCTATGTCAAGCCGTCGCTGGAGTTGTGGCTGGGCCAGCATGTCGACCACGGCAAGAAGCTGGCCGAGCTGGTCATCCGGCAGGCGCAAACCCGCCAGCGCGCCTCACAGAAAGTGGAGAAGCGCAAAGGCTCCGGCGTGGCCGTGTTGCCGGGCAAGCTGACCGATTGCGAAAGCCGCGATCTGGCATTGAACGAGCTGTTTCTGGTCGAGGGCGATTCGGCCGGCGGCAGCGCCAAGATGGGCCGCAACAAGGAGACCCAGGCGATCCTGCCATTGCGCGGCAAGGTGCTCAATTCCTGGGAGGTCGAGCGCGACCGGCTGTTCGCCAACAACGAGATCCACGACATCGCGGTGGCGGTGGGCGTCGACCCGCACGGCCCCGGCCCTTATCCCGAAGGCCATGAGCCCGACTTGTCAGGCCTGCGCTACGGCAAGGTCTGCATCCTGAGCGACGCCGACGTCGACGGCTCGCACATCCAGGTACTGCTGCTCACGCTGTTCTTCCGCCACTTCCCCAGGCTGGTCGAACGCGGCCATGTGTTTGTCGCCAAACCGCCGCTGTTTCGCATCGACGCGCTGGCGCGCGGCAAGAAGCCGGCCGCCAAGATCTACGCGCTCGACGAAGGTGAACTGTCCGCCACGCTCGACAAGCTGCGCAAGGAAGGCGCGCGCGACAACAGTTGGAGCATCAGCCGTTTCAAGGGACTGGGCGAGATGAATGCCGAGCAGTTGTGGGACACGACCTTGAACCCGGACACACGGCGGCTGTTGCTGGTCGAGTTCGGTGCCTTCGGTTTTGCGGCCACGGTTGAATCCCTCACCAAGCTGATGGGCAAGGGCGAGGCGCAGGCGCGGCGCGACCTGATGGAGCTGCACGGCGACGAGGTCGAGGTGGATGTGTGAGCGCGGTCAGCCTGCGCCTGCGCCCGACGATGCTCTCCGACCTCGACTTCGTGATCTCGGTCGAGCAGGACCCCGCCAACCGGCCCTTTATCACCCCCTGGGACCGCACCCAGCACGAGGGCGCGGTTCGCTTCCCGGACTTTCGCCATTTCATCGTCGAAGCCGGTCACGGCTATCCGTCGGCGGGCTTTGTGATCCTGCAGGGTTGCCGCAACCCGCAGCGCTCGATCGAGCTCAAGCGCATCGTGCTGCTGCCGGCTTGCCAAGGGCGGGGCGCGGGTCGCGCCTGCATTCGAGAACTGGCGCAGATGGCGTTTCGCGACCTGCGCGCACACCGCTTCTGGCTCGACGTGAAGGGGCTCAACACGCGCGCCCAGGCCCTGTACCTGAGCGAAGGGTTCGTCGAAGAGGGCCGCCTGCGCGAGAGCGTCAAGACCGACGATGGCTTTGACAGCCTGGTGGTGATGGCCATGCTCGACCGTGAACATTCGGCTCTGCTCACGGCCCGCCAACGCCAGCTTGCCTGACCCCGAGGA
>JAYSVE010000136.1:0-2227 GCA_043718725.1 Methylibium sp. | reverse complement strand
CGGCGCCGTTGAGCACCACATGCATGCCGGTCATGAAGGTCAACCCGGCCACCGCGTCGTTCATGCGCGCCAGCGCCGCCACGGCCTTCGGCCCTTGCAGTGCCAGCAACGCCCGTTCGGGCAAGGGCTGCACGGTGCAGCGGTGACCCAGGTGGGTGACGAGGTGTTGAACGTCGGCCTGTTTGCAGGCTGCGTTGACGACCAGCAGCAGGTCGTCCTCACGCCGGGTGATCATCAGATCGTCCAGGATGCCGCCGGCGGCATTGGTGAAGAAGCCGTAGCGCTGTTTGCCCACCGCCAGGCCCTGGACGTCGACTGGCACCAGCGACTCCAGCGCCGCCGCCGCATCCGTGCCGACCAGCCGCACCTGGCCCATGTGGGACACATCGAACAAGGCCGCCGAACCACGGCAATGGCGGTGTTCGCCGAGAATGCCGCCTGGGTAGCTGACCGGCATGTCGTAGCCCGCAAACGCCATCATCTTGGCGCCCAGTTCGAGGTGCAAGGGATGCAGCGGCGTCTGCAAAAGCGCGGTGGCGGTCATGTTGTTCTCCGAGGGCGATCCTGCACACCAGGCGGCCAAGCCACGCTGGGCAAAGCCCTCTCTGTCCGCTTTACCTGAGAGATTCGCAACAGGCGGCCTTGCGGCACTGCGCTTGCCCCTTCGGTGGGCCCACTCGGGGTGGACCTCTCTCCAGCGAGGATCGCCTCTTGCGAAGCGTTTGCCAGTCCCTTTGCCTGAGCGTTCGAAACCGGTTCTTTCAAACCGGACTCTGCGCCGTCGGCGGCCTCGACAGAGGCTCTCTCCTGGCGACGCCAGTGTAGCAGCGGCTGGCCGCCGAATCTGGTCGCGCCGCGACGCGGGGACGTTCCAACCCGGCCACCGATAATCGCGCCCCATGACTGAAGCGAATGAATGGTTGAAGGTCGAATCCCTGGACCTGGAGGCCCAGGGTGTGGCGCACAACGTGGAGGGCAAGGTGGTGTTCGTAGACGGCGCCTTGCCAGGCGAAGAAGTGCGGGTCACGGTGCAACGCCGCAAGAACCACTGGGAGCAGGCCACGATGGTCGCGCTGCGAAGGAGCAGCTCGCAGCGCGTGGTGCCGCAGTGCCGCCATTTCGGGACTTGCGGGGGCTGCAAGATGCAGCATCTTCATGTTGGCGCGCAGGTCGCCACCAAGCAGCGCGCGCTCGAAGACGCGTTGTGGCACCTGGGCAAGGTCAAGGCCGAGCAGGTGTTGCGGCCGATCGAGGGGCCGGCCTGGGGCTACCGCTTCCGCGCCAGGCTGTCGGTGCGTTTCGTGGCCAAGAAGGGCAAGGTGCTGGTCGGTTTTCACGAACGCAAGTCAAGTTTCGTGGCCGACATGGACAGTTGCGAGGTGCTGCCCGCGCACCTCAGCGGCTTGCTGATCCCGTTGCGCGAACTCGTGGCCGGCATGGACCAACGTGACCGGCTGCCGCAAATCGAAGTCGCGGTGGGCGACAGTGTGACGGCGCTGGTGCTGCGCCACCTGGAGCCTTTGGGCGACGCCGACCGCAATCGACTGCGCGACTTCGCCCACGCGCACGGCGTGCAGTGGTGGCTTCAGGCCAAGGGGCCAGATACCGTTCAGCTCCTCGAGGAGGGCGGGCCGCAGCTTGCCTACTCGCTTCCGGAATTCGGCATCACGATGCCGTTCAAGCCGACCGATTTCACACAGGTCAACTTCCAGATCAACCGGGTGCTCGTGGCGCGCTCCGTGCGTTTGCTGCAGGTCGGCGTGGACGAGCGCGTTATCGACTGGTTTTGCGGCCTGGGAAATTTCACGCTGGCGTTGGCTCGCAACGCGCGCGAGGTGCTCGGCATCGAGGGCAGCGCGGCGTTGGTTGAACGTGCCCGCCACAACGCGCAGTTGAACGGCCTCGACGCCAAGACTCGCTTCGACGCGCGCAACCTGGTTGAGATTTCGCCCGAAGCATTGGTGTCCTTGGGCGCCGCGCAGAAATGGCTGGTCGATCCGCCGCGCGAGGGCGCGTTTGCGCTGGTGAAGGCGCTTGTCGACACGATCTCCGGCGATGCGGCGCCACCGGAGTGGGTGCCACCGGCGCGGATTGTCTATGTGAGCTGCAACCCGGCCACCTTGGCCCGGGACGCGGGCTTGCTGGTTCACCTGGCGGGTTATCGCTGCACTGCGGCAGGGGCGGTCAACATGTTCCCGCATACGGCCCATGTCGAAAGCATGGCGGT
>JAYSVE010000135.1:0-12640 GCA_043718725.1 Methylibium sp. | reverse complement strand
TCGGCTTGAATCCCGCCTGTACCCAGTAGCCGCTCCCCCCGTGAACAAAAAGCTCAAGCAGGGCGCGCACTTACGTCTCGATGGTCGCCAAAGTTCGGTCTAGGTCATTCAGTGTCACACGCACCTGGCGAGCGCGGTCAGGCTCGAACTCGTCAATGGTCGCGAGGACACCTGAGGAACAGGACTAGATGTGTGCGCGCATTGCGGGCCCAGGAGTTCGCGGTAGGAGCGGAGTGGATCGTCGGCGAAGCGAGTTCAGGACGCGTTTGGTCAGAAATTGAAGAGGTTTCCGTATATGCAGACGTAACGCCGATGCTCAAGGCGTCGATACACCCTGCCGTCCAATCCTCTGGGAGCCACCACCATGTTCGAAATCGTCCTCTCGCTGGGAGCCCTGGCGCTGAAACCGGTCGTGGATTTAGCGCTCGACAAGCTGAAGGACGGCGCGGCAGACTGGGTCACCGACTGGCTGGGCGAGCGCGCGACGAAGCTGCTCGCCCCGAACACGGCGGCGCGAGCCGTCGCCCTGTCCTGCGCGACATTCGTGCGCGAGTTCGAGGCCGAACTGATCGGATGCGGGGAGACCGAGGCCGGCGTCAAGGCGTACCAGCAGTCCCTCATCGCGCTGCTCTCGCGGCAGGAGGTGCGCCGGCATCTTGGCGCCGTCCTCTACGCCGAACGCGCGGTAGTGCTCAGCGTCGATGCCGGGCTGCTGGCGCAGACCTGGGAAGCCCTGCCCGGCGACCGCCTGACGGATGGTTTCCGGTGGAGCGCCCTGCTCAACCGATACGCGAACACGCTGTCGCGTGCATGGGATGACGACGACGATCTGCGGCCGTTGCGGCGCGGCGCCGAGTTGCGCGCGTTGTCCACGGCGGCGCATCGCGCCATCGGCGTGCCGGTCAGCTTCGACCTCGGTGGTCTGGCCCAGCGGCTTCAGCACTGCTACGGCAGCGTGAAGCTTGAGGTGTTGGACCCGAGCCCAGACCATGTACCGGTGGCGCTGGCCGACGTGTTCGTGGAGCCTCATGTTCGTTCGGCCTTGCGCTTCAGCACACGCGCGCCCGAACTGCCGACGGGCATTCGGCGCGAACTCATTGCGCACCCCGAGGAAGGCATCAATTTCGGCGACCAGGACGACATCGACGACCAGCAGCTGGCGGACGAACAGCGGCGGTTCTTCGCCCAGCCCTCCCGCCCGGTCTTCGAAGTACTCCAGCATCCTGAGCGACGCCGGTGCGTCATTCTTGGCGACCCGGGCTCGGGCAAGTCGGCCATGCTGACGGCGCTGGCCTTGCGCTGGGCGGACGTGCGCACACGTGGCGACCTGCCGATCCCGCTGTTCATTGAACTCAAGCACTACGCCAGCGTGGTGAGCGCCCAGGGTTGCAACGACTTCCTTCAGTACCTCGACCATGCGCCCGGCACGCTGTGGCGGCTGCCGCAGGTCGAGGTGGCGGCCATGCTGGCGGCCGGAGACGCCTGCTTGCTGCTGGACGGTCTGGACGAAGTCTTCGACGTCTCGGTGCGCCGCCAGATCGTCAACGACATCGGGCGCTACGGCACCACCTACCCGCGCGCCCGCATCGTGCTGACCTCACGGCTCGCCAGTTCACAACTCTGGCTGGCTGAGCTGCGCGGCGCCGGCTTCGATGTCTGGGTGCTGCAGGAGCTCGACGAGCGCCAGCAGGATTGCTTCGTCGAGCGCTGGCACGCGCAGGCATACGCTGACGCCGCCGAAGGCCTGGGGAAGGCCGCGAGCCTGAAGCGCTCACTGGCGGAGACCACATCGCTGCGGGACATGGCCGGCAACCCGCTGCTGCTGACCCTGCTCGCGCTGCTGAACCGCCACCGCGAACTGCCGCGGGACCGCAATGCCCTGTTCGAACGCGCCAGCGCGCTGCTGCTGGAACAGTGGGACGTCAACAAGGCGCTGCGCCAGGATCCCTCCTGCGACACGGTGTCACTCGACGTGGCCGACAAGCAGGCCATCCTCCGCGCACTGGCGCAGCACATGCAGTCCGACGAACCATCGACCGCCCATTCCGGCAATGCCATCGAGGAGCCCGAGCTGAGGCGGATCGTGCGCGACTGCCTCGAGCAAGAGTTGGGCGTCCCGCATCCGCACGCGGTCGCCGACCGCTTGGTGCGGCAGCTGCGCGAGCGCAGCTTCTTGCTCTGCACGGTCGGCGCCGGCACGGACGTGTACGCCTTCGTGCACCGCAGCTTCCTCGAGTACTTCTGCGCTTCGGCATGGGTATGGCGCTTCAAGGAAGTGGCCGAGGACCGGCGCATTAGCCTCGAGGCACTGCGGCAGGCCACTTTCGACGCGCACTGGGATGACGAACGCTGGAGTGAGGTGCTGCGGCTGATCGCGTCGCGGCTGGCGTCGGAGGATGCGCAGCGAACGCTGCTGCATCTGCTCGGGCAACCCGACCGCTTCGGAGACGGCGGACCGGTCTGGCTCGCCGCCAGCTGCATGGACGCGCTGCGCCACCCGGCGCGCCTGCCGGACGCGAAAGCCCGGCTGGCGCAGGCCCTGACTCTGCTGCTGGACGAGGGCGCGCGGCCGGCGCAAGGGCTGCGTGTCGGCGACTTCGTCGGCGTGCGGGCGCGGGCGCTCGCCGCACTGTCGCGTCTGTGTCGAGGCGAGCAGTCCACACGCGAGGTGCTGGTCGCTCGGGCACAGGACGACGCCGCCTGCGCTGTCCGCGTGGAGGCGATGAACGCATTGGCGCGCGACTGGATGCCAGACGCGTCGGTGGTGCGTCTGCTGCAGGAGACGGCAGTGACCGACGCAGATCCGGACGTGCGCCTGGCGGCCCTGCGGGTAATGGCGGACACCTGGACAGACCGTCCGGACGTCGGCCGCTTGCTGGAGACGGCAGCCTGTTCGGATCTGAACGCCGAAGTACGCGCCGGTGCACTCGGCTTCCTGTTCGCGCGCCAGCCCGCACGCCCCGAAACGATGGACCTGTTGAAGGCTAGGATCCGGTTGGACGAGCAGGAAGAGGTCCGGGAATCGGCACTGCGTGCACTTGGGGCCCTGCCGCACCTCGACTTCAGCGTCCGCGCGCTCGTACGCCAGGTCGCCGCCACGGACGCCAGCGAGCGGGTCCGTCGCTCTGCCATCGACCTGCTGTCGCGGCCGGACGGTGACGAGGCCGCGCGCGATGCGATCGAGAGGATGAGCGCGACGGACCCGGCGGCGACGGTCCGGCAAGCCGCCTGCCGCGCGCTGGCCCGTCGCTGGCCGGACGACCGCACTTCGGAGCTGCTGGACGCGTGGGTCGGCGACGCCGCAGGCACGGCTGCGCTGCGGTGCGAGGCGCTGAAGGCCCTGGTTCGCGCCGCACCTTCGCGCGACGCACTGCTGCCGCGACTGCAGCGCATCGCCCGTAACGACCAGTCGGCTGCAATGCGCTGCGTCGCGGTGGACGAGCTGACTGATGGCTGGAAGGGCAACGACCAGGTCCAAGCGCTGCTCGAACACTTGGTCCGGCACGATGGCGATGCCGACGTGCGCCGCGTTGCGCTGACCCAGCTTGCGTCGGCGTGGGCGACCGCGCCCGGGACGTCAGCGCTGCTGGCCGAACGCCTGCGCGAGGATGCGGACTCCCGGGTGCGCAGCGCCGCCGCGCAGTCGTTGAGCGTGGTCGGCGTCGCCGACCCTGGTGTGGCTCAGGCCCTCGCCGATCGCACCCTGGCCGACACGGACCCGGCAGTGCAGGAGGCCGCCCTGGATGGCCTGCTGCACTGCGCGAGCCAGGCGCCGCTGGTGGCTGACCTGCTGCGCAATCTGGTGGCAAGCCAGTGTCATGCCCGCCTGCGCCGGCACGCCGCCCGCCAGCTGGCCCGCCTGCGGGCCGGCGATGCCCAGACCTTTTCACTCTTGCTCGACCTGGCCACGACGAGCGAACCCGACGAGGCGTTGAGGTGCACGGCGCTTCAGGAGATAGCGCGACAGTGGCCCGGCGACTCGCGCAGTTGCGCCGCGCTCCAGGCTGCCAGCCGCGACGACCCGCACTGGAGCGTGCGCCGCGCCGCCGTGCAGGAACTGGCCCATGGCTGGCGCCATGACGCGCATACCCTGACCATGCTGCAGGACCGCGCACGCGCCGATACCGATGCCGTGGTCCGTCGCAGCGCATTGCATGCGTTGACGAACCTCGGACTCGACCGCCCCGGCACGCACGACCTGATGTTCGACTTGGCAGTAGTAGACGCCGACACCGCGGTCCGGCGGGCCGCACTGCACGCGCTCACGGGCTTCGGCGAGCCCTCCTTGGACACGCAGCAGCTGTTGATCATGCGCGCGAGCGACGATCGCGACCCGGCGATCCGTCAACAGGCGATCCACGAGCTCCGCCGCGCCTGGCCGGACCTGCCGGTCATTCAAGGGCTGGTACAGGCTGGCAGCGCGCAGATCGCCTAGTTGCCACGTGCGGCCGTTGGCGCCCGTGCAGCCGCCGGCGGCTCGGTCACAGGCACCTTGTCAGGGGGCGTGTCGTGGCCGGCCGTCGCCACGCTGGCGGACACGTTCAGCGGCGCCGTCGTGCTTGCTGAAGCACTCTGGGCCGGCGCCGTGTCGCGGGCGGTCTCAGCGTCCACCCGCCTGCCCGAATGGCTGACCTTTTTCAAGGCCACACAGATCGCGTTCGGCCTTCGTGAGATCGTCGCGTTGACAGAAGGCCTGGGCGTATCGCTCGATGCATGCGGCGCGCGACTTACTGACGATCCGTGGTTCCAAGCACTGCCTGCACTGCTCAGGGCCGTGGCGCCGGCTGCAACTTTCCTGTGGCCGAGCGGGGGCCGGCGCCGCCGCGGGCGGCGCGGCAGGCCGCGATAAACCCGCGGTAGCCCTGGTTGTGGACGTGAACTCGGGCACTTCGGGCGGGGTGACCAGGGCAATCGGATCGTCGGCCGCCGGCCGGCCCTTGCAGGCTACAGGAAGAGAGACCTTCAGCAGCGCGCCGTCGCGGATCGTCGGGATGCCGACGCGGTCGCTGCGCACATCGGACTCTTGTGGATCCAGTGTGACCAGGCCACGCTCGCGTTCACCGCAGGCGGGCGGCCGACTGCCGCAGAACGTCCGAATCACCGCGTCGGCCACCTCCGTTTCGCTCAGCGTCCTCCTGGTCTTCACGCTGACCGCAGTCAGCGGGGTGTCGCCGCGCCAGCACGACGGTTCGCTCTTCGCGAACCGCGGCTCTTCCTTTACCGTTTTAGTCTGTTGCGACTGCGTCAGCAGGACAACGACCGCGACGACCATGGCCGCCATCACGCCGCTGGCAATGGTGGTCCACGCCAGGACCTGGATGACCCGCGAACCGCGCCCTTCGACAACGGCTGGCGCCGTGGTCCGATGAGGCAGGATGATCGGGAGATAGGCCGGTTCCGCCATCGGCGCCCTGGTACCGACACTGACGTGCTGCGCTGCGCCCTGATGTTCGGCAGCGCGTTCCAGCCGTCTCACCTGATCCTTCAACGCCTTGTTCTCACGCCGCAGGCCGTCGGCCTCCGCCAACATCTCGGGCGAAGGCCGCAGTGGCTGCTTGCGCGTCTCTGCCACCGCCTTGCGGACTGATGTCAGTTCCTTCTCCAGTTCCGCATTGCGGTGACGATGATCCTCGGCGGCTTGCTTCACCATGTGCAGGCGCGCCTTCAGGTCGGCCGCGTCCTCGTCTCGCAATGCAAGCTGATCCCGGAGGTCCCTGGAGGTCCGTTCCAGGCGCTGGATCTTTGCTTCGTCCGCTGCGACGCGCTCGTGCAGCTGGTGCGCGCTGGCGATGGTCTGCTGCAAGCCCAGCAGCTCGCGCGCATGCTCTGCTTGCACGCGGCGGACATCATCCTGCATGCGCGCCAGCTCGTCGGCCACCGCGCGCAACTCGGCGTCGCGTTCCTGAACACTCAGACGTGCGGCCTCGGCCGCCTCCACCTGGATCTGCAGCCGCGCATCGGAGCTCGCGACGTCAGTCGCCATCGCAGCTTGATGTTCCGCATCCTTGCGCAGCAGTTGGTGCGGGTCGAGCAGATCGAGCCGGGCCAGATGGCGGGCCGAGGCGGCCGCCCGCCCCTCATTGCCGAGGATGACACGTGCATAGGGTGCGAAGGCCCCTCCGAGCTGCACCCAATCGATCATCCAGCCCAGATGGGCCGCACTGAATGGCGCGGCCACCGGCAAGAACGCGCTGGCCGAGCCCGTGCTCGCCAGCCCGCTGCCAACGGGCAGCGGTTGCATCGAATGCCCCACCCGGTCCACTGCCGTTTCCGGCCACTTCACCTCTGGCCGAATCTCGGCGAGGCGGCGACGGAACTGGTCGCCGGACATGGCAAGGCGGTGGACCTCGTCGGCGAGCGAGGGCAGCACCGCCACCAGCGCTTCGCCGTGGGCCACCCGGCCAAGTATCCAGGCACCCGCGCCGTAGTAGTTGCCGATGCGGGAGCCGCCGATCTCCAGTGCGTGGCGATACAGGCCCACCCAGGTGAGATCCTTGCCGTCCACAATGCGGCGCGCCACCAGATAGACCTCTCCACCCAACTGCAGCGAGATCTCAGACGGCAGAAGCTCGATCCAGTCGTCGGACAGCTGCACTGGCATCTTCCCGAAGGTGCAGAGCTCCGTGCCGGCGGTCACGCCGATCAGCGAAATGGCGAGCATGCCGGGCGCCAGTCGAGTCAGCTAGCCGATGCCCAGCATGTGCATGACCTTTTGCATCGGTGTCGGCATCACCGGCGGCGGCCTCACCACGTCCTGGTACAGCACACTCGGCGCACCTTCGCTGGCGGTGGCGTTGGCGTAGAGCCAGTTCCACACCGTACGCGGATAACGGTCCAGTGCGGCCCGGTCGCGCTCGGCAACGGCGCGCACCTGATTCTGGTTGATGAGGCCGGCGCAGTACTGCATGAAGTAGCGCCGCCCGGGCGGGTCGCCCAGGGGCATGTTCAGGTACGCGGTCCACGACTGGAAGAACTTGGTCCCCAGAAGCGTCTGCACGCGGCGGACGTCGGGCACGAGGAATTCCGGGTCGCGGATGCCCTGCTGCGTATGGACGTCCCACTTCGAAAGCAAGTAGAGGTGGCGATCAAGGTCCAGCGACGTCTTGCGCAGGCGCCGGTACATGGTGATCGCCCCCAGCAGGCCGTTGTCCACGATGTCCGAGTACAGCGCGGCATCGTCGTCGTTACCGTCCGCATCGGCCCGCTCGTTGGTCGAGTACGGGGCCATGTGGATGACCGAGAGCCCGTTGGTGTACTGCATCAGCACCTCGGCGATCTCTTCGCGAAATTGCTGGAACTTACCCGGCGTCTCCTGGGCGTGATACCACTCGCCTTTGCTCTCAAGGAATGCGAACTTCACCGACGGCATCGACTTGTCGCTCGGCGTGAAGACCACCGGGATGAAGAACGGGTCCATCGAGCGTGTGGGCGGCGGCGGACGGTGCTCGAGGAAGGCATGGACGGTGTGGTGGAAGAAACTCAGTGCATCGTCATAGAGACGGGCGCCGAACTCGCTGCTGGTGGGCACCAGCCACTCGCCGACGTCAATCGCGACGGCGGCGTCCGGGTCGCGCTTGATGTAGCCGAGCAGCGAGGCCAGCAGCGTCGACTTGCCGGAGAAGCGGGTCCCGAAGAGGAGGACCGGATGGAACTGCTGCTTGATCAGCCGGTCGGCCAGCCGGCGCGTCAGGTCCTTCTGTAGCCCCTCTTCGACGGGCGGTTCATCCAGCGCCTTCGCCAGTGTCTCGTCGCGCTCGTCGGCTGGCTGGTTGTAGGCCTTGTTTCCGATGGGATCGTCGGTTCGGGAGTTCATGCGTGCTCCTGTGCTGTAGGCGGCACCCAGAGGAAGGTCAGGTCCGTGCGGACGCCGGCCGGCGACGCACGCACGGTTGGCGCGCGGCGCGAGCGCAAGACGCGGATCACGCAGGCCACCAGGATGAAGTCGAGCATCACTGCCGCGAGGACATAGACGTATGTACTGATCTTGTTCAGACGGCCCAGCACGAAGGGAACGACCTGGGCCACCGAACCCAGCTGCAGCGGCGCGTCGGTGCCGATCCGCGCTGCCAGTTTGGGCGCGTCGGGTTTGAGCTGTTGTAGCTTGGCCACCGAGTCCGCATAGGTGCGGGCAGCGGCCTGCAATGCGCGCTGCGCCTGGCCATATGGATCGGAAGGCTCGACCATGCCGGATGCGCCACCGTTGCTGAGCAGCAACGCGTCCTTTGCCGTCTGAAGCGCCTCTGCGTCGACCTTGACGCGCTGGCGAAGTCCTGCGAGAAAGCCCTCGCGGCCCTCGACGTCTTCCGCGGCATACGAGGGCATCGATTTGAGCAGCTTGTCGACCTGGTCACGGTATGCCGAAATCACGGCTCGCAGCTTGGCCTTTTCCTCCTCGGTCCTGCACCTGAGCGTGCCAGAGAGTTCAGTGAACGCGGGCAACCTCTGCTTCAGTGCTTCGATGGCTTGGCGAGCGGCCTTGCCATAGCCGCAGTTCGCCTCGTTCGTCAACTCGGCCGCCACGTTGTTCATCCGATTCAGGACGTCCTTCTTGTCCATGTCGAATTTCGGAGTTGCCAGCATCGCCTCGGCCCGGGCCTGCAAGTCTGCGAGATCGCGCTGCATGCCGGACACGCTTTCCTCGAGGACTGCTCGGCCCTCGAGGAAGTAGATGGCGGTGTTCATCGTGCCGAGCGCGCTGAGCATAAACAGCACCCCCAGGTACGCCACCCAGGTGTAGCGTCCCGGGCCGTCCGCGGCGTTCGCGTGCAGCCGTACGCGCTCCGCCGCCACCCCCACCGCAGTGGCCAGAGCGATCATCGCCACCGCCACGGCAAGTGCCCATGCCAGCACCGACGCCCCCGACCCCAGCGAAGGCGCGATCAGCTTGTGCCAGCCGGCGATGAGGATGCATACGAACAACACGACGATCGCCACGAGCGCATTGCGTGCAGCAACGTCGCTGGCATGGAGCGGATCGGGCGGAACCGATCCAGCGGCAGGTGATGACGCTAAGTTCATGGGCGCTCCTCAATCGGAACCGTCGGGTTCCAGGGTCCGACATATGCGGAAGCCGGTGTGCTCCGATTCGTGCGCGGCCGGAATCTTCACGGGGAAATGCGCAGCCAGCTCACGCGGCGGGGAGGCGAAGCAGCCGCCACGCAACTGGCTCCTGGAGGAGTTGTTGACCGAGCTGACGATCTCCCAGACGTTCCCATGCATGCCCCGCAAGCCGAACGCATTGAAGCGGTTGCCGGGGCTGTCGATCGATGCCGGCTCGACCAGGTTGAGCCCGGGGGGCCAACGGTCGCCCGCCTTGTTGCGTTCGCTCCATCGATAGATGGCCAGTGATTTGGAGACATCGTTCATAGGCCGGTCGAATGCATAGTCGCCAGTGCCGCCAGCACGGCAACAGATCTCCCATTCGTCGGCGGTCAAGATGCGGAACGCGCTCCAGCCTCGCGGCGTGGCCACCCGCTCGGTCAGCCAGCGTGCGTAGGCGTCTGCCTCTGCGCGGGTGACACCCGTCATCGGATGGCGCGCACGGTCGGGCGTCAAGCGCCAGCGCCGCAGCCGTACTTGGTCGGCCGACGGATCAGTCGCGAACGCCGCGAACTCCGCCACCGTCACCGGATCCCTGCCGACGGCCAAGGCTTCCTTAAGCGCGACAGTCCGCAGGGATGTGGGTGGACCGATCCGATACTGGCCGCGCGGCACTTTCACCAGCACCGGACACCAGGAGTCGCACGTGTCCCGGAACGCACGGTGCGGGGCCGGCGATGCTGCCTGCCGCCGACCGCGGTCCACGAACCGAAACTCGACCGGCGCGTGGGAATCGTAGCCCTGTGCCTTGAGCAGCAGGCGGATGTCAGTGGCCAAAGCCTCATGCGGGCGGGCCCCGGCAGCACCGAGCTTGCATGCGAATCCCATCAGCTCGCCGGTCAGTCTCTCAAGCCGGTCGCGCAATGCGAGGTCGGTCTCGCTGATCACCGCGCGGGACGGCAGCGGCGCGATCACTCGGCCATCAACCTCCGGATCGCCCAGCTGGCACCCCAGGTTGTAGCCGTAGGTGATGTTGTCGTGAGTCTCCCCCATCAGCTTGCGCAGCATGTAGCCGAGCTGGAAGAGGTCTTCCCGCCAGTCCAGATGCTCGACCAGCAACCGACCGATGGGACCGGTCAGGCCGGCCGAGGTGCACCACCCCCGACTGGTCAGCCACCTCCATTGCACCTCGCGGGTGACGGCCTTGAACTCAGCACTGTGACGCAGGGCTTCGTCGTAAGCCAGTTCGGCCACACGCTGGAACGCGGGAGACATCCGGTGCTCGGCGGCGGCAAACTCATGGGTGGCGGGATCGAGTATTACCTTCACATGGCGCGGGACGCACGCCAGCGGCATCCTGTCCTCCCAAAGCGACTCGCTGAAGTCGATCAGGTTTGGCCGGTCGAGCAGCATCCGGCAGCGCAGGAGCAAACCGTCCGATGTTTTGGCGCCCGGCACCGGATTGAGCGCCTCAAGGCACCAGTTGGCTAGGTGCAGGTCGAAGTGCACGATCCCCAATGCATGAATGCTGTCGAGTGCCTCCAGTGCGCCAGCGGCGAATCTCAGCAGCGCATCGTCCCAGTTGAAGATGTGGTCACGCGCGTCGGGGTGGCAGTTGCGGAAGACCGTGACCTGCTGCTCCCCACTCGGCGGCCGGGCGCAGTGCCACAGCCACGTCCAGACGTCGCGGCCGGCATCTGCGGTGACGATTTCGTGCAGCTCCTTGTCGAAGCGCACGTACTGTTGCACGTGAGGCAGCCTGTCGCCGCCGGCGGCACCCAGCAGCGTGTGCAGCGGCAATTCGCGCGGATAGCCGTGCTCATGCTTGTGCCACAAGTAGCGGCCGCCCTCCAGGATACGATGAATGTTCTTTCCAGGCACCGTCATCCGAGGTGCAAACAGCGAGCCGGCAAAGTTGTGCCATTCGGCGTCTGACTGCATCACCTGCTGTCCCATGACTTGCGCCTGGCGGCTCAAGTGCCCGGTTCGGTGGGTTTAAAGAGGGCAGTGCGTATCTCCGGCCGATGTGCCCACAGGTCGCGGAAGCCTTCCATCACCCGTGGCCCCTCGCCGCTATGCTCAAGGAACTGCCAGATGCGCTGGACTAGGTGTTGGACTGTCTGGCGAGGTCGCTGTAGCTTCAGCGCCAGCTGCTCGACGTTGAAGTTCAGCACCGGTGTGCCTCCCTTGTCGCGCTCGAGCATGACCTTCATGCAGTCGCGGTGCTCCGGGGTGAAGCGCAACACCTTGCCGTCGACCGTGATCATCTGGCTCACCCACTGCTGAGAGCCAGACAGCCACTTGTCTTCCGCGTCGTTGCCGATGACGTAGGTGTACGGGCCCGGTGCAGTGGCGGGCACAGCGTGCGCGGCCTGCTCATCCCAGGGCACCTCTGCACCGCTGGCGCCCCCCTTGCGGCGCCTGTCGAGCATGTCTCTGCAGTGGTTCTCGGCGATGTGATGCACCCACGTCCGCGGCCCAGCCTGCTCGGCCCGATAGCTGCCGGCCCGGGACAGTATCTTCTGCAGGATTTCGGCGACAGCATCGTCCGCATCCGATCCGTCCAGCATGCGACGGGCGGTCTGACTGACCTCGGGCTTGAGCTGCATCCAGAGCAGAGGCTCGGCTTGCTGTTCGTGCCGCGCGACACGAGCGAGCAGCTGGACAATTTCGCCATCTGTCATATTGCCTCCCTGCGCAACCAATGCACACCGCAGCGACCCGATCACCGCTGAGGCGGTGTGGGATCGCAGCTGGAAATGTAGACGGGGAGGCTTTTGCTCACAACCCCAAACTTGTGGACACGGAAGCTTGGGGGACGTGGACGCCGGTCGGACAGAACGCGGGGCCTTAGCTCCGGCAGATTTCGCTATCCGCCTCCCTTTCAGTCGTAGGCGACTCACGGACGGGACGATCACTGGCTGTTCGCTGGAGCATGTCGTGCGGGGACCTCTTCACGTTGGTGCACTTGCGGAGGGGAGGCGCACCGCGCGCCTTGTTTCGCTTGCACGTCTACGCTGTGGTTGGGTTTTGGAGAGCAATCGAAAGCGAGACAACGTCGAGCACTTGGAAAGCTGCTGTTTCAGGCTTGACCCCATCGTGGACGGCGGCCCTCGCAAACGACCGCTGTTTGCGACCTTCGAGTCCAAGCTGCGTTTCCTGTCCGACAGCTTGTTGGGTGGACCGGCCGGTCGGCAAGAAAACTAACATTGGCACCTTTGGGTCGATTGCGGGTCCACGCGAGCTGCCGTCGGATGCCCGGTTACCGCCACGCAGCGGCCGGTCATCAAGGTCGGTGACTCAGCGGCTACTGCATGCTGCTTCGACGAAGAGGTGGGTCGGCAGCAGCGCTGCAGGGCTGCAGGCTCGGATCCATCGCCCCAGGCGCTCCGGATGCACCTGCGCGCACTGACCGATCGGAAAGATCCCGAGCAGAGCCTTGCCGTGGATAACCTACTAGGTTAGTATCGCTATTTGTGGAAAAGGTCTCACCCCATTGCAGGCTCAGCGTCGTCAAGGCCTTGGTCGGCGACGGTCGTGTTCGAACAACACGAACAGCGCGCGAGGGCGCAGTCGCCTTGGGCCTGGACTTTGACGGCAT
>JAYSVE010000134.1:0-5143 GCA_043718725.1 Methylibium sp. | reverse complement strand
GGTTGAGGCGCAGCCGCGTCGCCGCCAGGGCGCCGACGATCACGCCGGCCCCGAACAGCGGCCAGAACAAATCCAGCCACGCCGACGTGGGCAAGGCCGAGCGCGCAATCACCGGCAGAAAGGTGGCGCTGACGATGTAGCCGAAGCCGGCCAGCCCGTAGCCGAAGGCCAGGAGCGCGACCTCGGTGCCTCCGTGCGGGCGCGCGGTGGCGGCCGAACCCGGCGCGTTGTCGTGCCCAGCGGCGCCAGGGGCGGGCGGCGTCAA
This sequence comes from Methylibium sp., assembly GCA_043718725.1. GTDB lineage: Bacteria > Pseudomonadota > Gammaproteobacteria > Burkholderiales > Burkholderiaceae_C > LGRD01. Next base: position 4,878 of record JAYSVE010000134.1, on the reverse strand, counting down.
ACCGCCCGCGCCGAAGACGCGCCAGACGGCCGCGCTCAGCGCCCCGGCCAGCACACCGAGCACCAGCCACGCCGCCGCCGCACGCCAGTGCAGCGTCACCATGCCGCTGGCCAACAGCCCGCTGACGACGATGCCCGCGCCCGGCCCGGCGTACATCACACCCCCCAGCGCGGTGGCGCCGCGGCGGGCCAGTTGGGCCAGGCACCAGCCCGACGTGAACACGAACACCAGCGCGCTCGCCACGCCGGCGCCAAAGCGCAGCGCCGGCCACAGCGCGGGCAGCGGCAAGGCCAGCCCCAGCGTCAGCAGCGCGGTGGCGACCAGACCCGCGCGCACCACGCCCGGGCCGTCGACCGGCGGCAAACGCTTGAAGCGGGTCCAGAGCCAGGGCTGAAAGGTGCACAGCAGCGCACCCGCCAGGTAGCCCGCGTAGTTGCAGCTTGCCAGCCAACTGGCCGATTGCAGGTCGATCACGCCGTCGTCCAGCATCATCGGCAGCACCGGTGTGAACGCAAACCGGCCGATGCCCATCGCCACCGCCAACGCCAGCGCGCCGGCCAGCGCGATGGCCCAACGGCCGGGTTCGGAACGCGAGTGCAAATCAACCGCCATCTGAACCACCAGAACCCTCATTTGGGCCAGCCTGCGCGCCAAGGCTCGACGCGTCGTCGAATGCTACCGTTTGAGTTGAGCGGCTGATCACCACGATGCTGCCCATGAAGGCCGTGCGTGGCCTGCCGTTGGGTGTCCGTGCAACGATGGATGCGAGGCGTTCAGCTTGAGGAGGCCAAGGTTTCGGCGGGCGAGCGCTTGAACTTCTTGTCGCAACGCATCAAGGCATTGCCGGAACCGCCTGGACGCGGTGCGCTTCAAAGCGCTGGAGCCGAGCCTGCTGAGGTGTGGTCCCTCATGTAAGAGCTAGTCGCAGTGGCCACGCGACATGGTTGCGGCGTATTGCGAGTAGTGCCTAAAGCTGTACCTGCCATCCGCAAGCATTTTTACGTACCCGTTCGTCTGATGTGAATAAAGAATGACATAGCCATTCTCGTTGCCCCACTCCACGCGTCCACTTTCGAATTGCTCCGTCATTCCGGCGGCGTCGGATTTGGATTCGAGCGAACCGCGGGTGTTGGTTGCGCGGAGTTTGAATGGGAACGCCTTCGTGGCTGAAGGGCCACTGCATGAAACGTGGATATTGCTGCAGAACACAGGCATCGCCGGCTGACAGGAAACCTCGCCTGTCCGCGCGAGTTTTGCGATTGCGACCTCAGGAGCGTCGACCTTCTCAGCGGACCCGGCCGAGACGGCCAAGACCGAACCGAAGATGAGGAAGGGGATGGCTTTCACGACGGGACTATGCGCCTATTCAAAATGGTTTGGTGGCCGCCGTGGCCTTGGCCAGCAAGAACGCTCGCATTCTGTGGGCGGTGATGACCAAGGGCGAAGCATTCGATGCGCGGCATGTGAGCGTCAAGCCGGGCGCGCCGGTGCCCGCAAGCGCCACCACCTGACGCGCTCAGTGCAACAAGGCCGTCTTCAGAGAAGCAGTCGGCTCCTTCGTCACGCTCTTCAACGCCACCTGCGCTTCTTTCAACCGCAAATTCGCACCGAGACCTGCGACGACAAATACAAATGCAGCTTGCCAAAAAGAGTGAGTCCCTTGAAAGGGTTTTGGCGCACTGGGACGACTACTTGAGCTTCTTGTCTTCGCGCTTCGCTTCGGCCATGGCCTCCGGTTCGAGTTCTTCGGCGTAACGATTCATGCGTATGAATACTCCCCAGCCCACGAGTAGAACTCCGGCAGAGAACACGATGCTGGCGGCATACAGCATGTGAGCAGGGTCCTCGTGTGCGGCCTTAAATGTTGCAACCAATCCTTCAATGGTCAGCGCCACAACAACAACGACGAGAAACCTGGACAGAAAACGGCGCACGCGGGTCGGCCCACTGATGTGAGCGTCGCGTACGACCTCCTCTTCGGCAATTGTTTGCGCAATCTGCAGCGCGACCACTGCTGCCGCCAACAGACCGACAGCTTCAATAATCTGCTGCGCGGCACTGCGGTCCAGCCCGCCCGCAATGGCCAGCCAGCCAACTTTGGCGGCGATGAGGATGAGCATGAGTGCGGCGCAAGCAAAGAGAGCCGCCATCAGGCCGTGAATGATTGAGAACGCGCGGAGCAGGGCTTTCATCGGCTGATCGTGACACAGAAGCGAGAGAGAAGTGGTTTTCTTCTCCCTAACGTTTTACCTAAGCGGCACGCGACGGCATCCCACGCCTGGTCCAGAATGAATTGAGGGCCAGGCGCGGCATGCCGTTGCGCGTCCGCTTGAGTGCAGGGTTGGGGCCGTCAGGTCCAGCACATGCAAAACGCGCTGACGCAGATGAACGTGCAACTCGCCGAATGCGATACGCAGATCGAGCAGCGGATGCAGGCCCTGCAGGTTCACGACGGCGAGGCCGCCAAGGGCAAGAGGCGCGGCCGCGCTCGCAACGCGCCGAAGTTCGATCGGCGCACGCGGCGCTTCATGATTTGCGGCGTGGACCTGACGCCCATCGATGGCATCGACGTGACCACCGCGCTGGCCGTGATCAGCGAGACCGGCGCGGACATGTTGCGCTTGCCCAGTGACAAGCACTGCGCGAGCTGGCTGGGCCTGTGTCCTGGCACCAAGATCACGGGCGGCAAGGTGATGAGCGGCAAGACGAAACGCTGCGACAACCGCGCAGCGCAGGCGCTGCGACTCGCGGCGGCCGCACTGCGCACCAGCCAGTCGGCGCTGGGAGCGTACTTCCGGCGCATGCGCGCGCGCATGGACTTGGCCCATGTGCCATCGCCGCTGCCGCGCACAAACTCGCGCGGCTCATCTGCACGATGCTGACCAAAGACGAGGAATACACCGACCCAGGCCAGGCCTGCTGCGAAGAGCGATACCGTGAGCGCGTACTGCGCCAACTGTCCCTGCGTGCCAGCACGCTCCGCTGGCAACTCGTCGCCGTGCTCCGGACCGCCTGAAAAGTACCTTGCCCATCAACCACTTGAGACCGCACACGAAGGCCTGACGCGCCGCTTTCGAAGAGAGGGGGCACAGCCGACTTAGATGCCCCGATTCCCATGGAACCCGAGGGATGGCATCATCGGGACTATGGTAGCGACACCACCCCCTACGAGCTACGTCTTTCGAATGGACTGCTGGAAGCCGGAGACGCTTCCAGTACGGCGGCTTGCACAGTACCTTGAGAAGCTTGCTGCCCTCCTGGGCGACCCGGACGGGGTCCACTTCGTGAAGATTCGGCCGGGTAGCGCCCGACAGTACCTTAGGGTAGACCCGCCGTTCGCCGAAGGCGTGTTCGCTCGGCTTACAGGGCATGGCACCGTTGATCAGGGTGACTCGGCCGCAGTCAGGCGAGACATCAACAAGATGCTCATGGACGACCGTGGGACCGGATACCTGAAGGCCGACCCCGGGCAGAAGATCATTGACTTTCCTGGATGCAAAACTCCCATTTCGGAGGAGGTGACAGTCCATGAGGCCGGTGAGCTGGACGGCACGGTCATTCGTGTCGGCGGTCGCAGTGATCGAGCCATCCCTGTCACGCTTGACAATGGTTCTGGCGAGTACTACCGGTGCTCGGCCAATAAGGAGACAGCGAAGCGGCTGGCAACTCATCTCTTTGAGGGTGATGTGCGGGTGGCAGGCAACGGCAAGTGGACGCGGGGCGCCGATGGGGTTTGGCGCCTTCAGGCCTTTGAGATCAAGGACTTCAATCGAGTAGACACGCAGTCGCTGTCGGCAGTTGTCGCCGAGATGAGAAAAATCGAGGGCAGCGGGTGGAACGCAGTACCTGACGCGCAAGCGGAACTGCGCAAGCTGCGCGAGGATTGATGGTCGTCTTTGACACATCAGTCCTCGTTGACCTGTTCAATGTCGCGCTCATCGGCGAGCGGCGCGAGCGCCTGGATCTTCTGGTCAACACTCTTGAAGAGAAGAGGGAGCGCATTGTTGTTCCGACTCCAGCCTACACCGAGTTCCTGGTGAAAGCTGGGACGGCAAAGAACGCGTACTACCAAAGGCTAGAAGATTCCAGTGTCTTCCGAATCGAGCCATTTTCGAAGCGAGCAGCAGTCGAGTGCGCTGACATCCTTGAGCGGGCTTTCTCTTTGAAGAGCCGTCGGGAGATCACCAAGACAAAGTTCAAGTTTGACTGGATGATTGTGGCGACAGCGAAGGCGCATGGAGCCTCCTGCCTGTATTGCATTGACGCGGACATTGAACGCTATGCGGTTTCGGCTGGCATCGTTGCCACCCACGTAGATGCGCTTCCACTGCCAAAAGGCACGATCCCACTCCCGCTGATTGGTGGCGGCCCAACTGACGGGTTCTGACCATCGGCGGCAATAATCGAGGTTATCGGGGTTTGTGCGGCCAGCGCTGCTGTTCGGTGTGCTCGTGATCGTGCCGCCGCAGTCGTACCTGGAGGTCGCGCGGCGCTTTGCCTATGCCGGCAGCTACCTCGACTTCATGGGGCTCTACCTCATGGGCTACGGCGGCTTTTGCCGCGCCGGCGGGCCGTGCCTGATCCTGCCGACCTGGAACCACCTGTGGTACCTGCCCTACCTGTTGGTCTACACCCTGGCGCTGTGGCTGGTGCTGCGCCGCTGGCCGCAAGCGATCGATCGGTGGGGCGCGGCTGCCGCCACCGCGCTCCGCGGTGCACGCCTGTGGGTCGTGCCGATCGCGCTGCTGGCGTTGACGCGCATCACCTTGAGCGCCCGCTTCCCGGCGACGCATGCGCTGGTCGGCGACTGGTTCCTGCACACCCAGTATTTCGCGCTGTTCCTGTTCGGCGCCGGGTTTGCACGGGCCGACGGCATGC
>JAYSVE010000133.1:0-2233 GCA_043718725.1 Methylibium sp. | reverse complement strand
TGACCGGCAAGGTCTTCCTCGCCACCTCGGGCGGCGGCGAGCAAAAGGGCGCGTGCGACCAGGTCAAGTCGGGTGCGTTCGACCTCAACCTGAGCTACGACGTGCCCACGCAGGCGAGCAACATGGCGGCCTCGATCAAGTGGCTGCTGCAAAACAAGGGCAAGACCGGCACGGCGAAGGGCTCGATCTACACCACCATCATTCCCATCACGACGGCGAACGCCTCGATCGAAGGAACCTGCTGGAAGCTGGGCAAGACTTGAGCGAGTGAAAGTTTGCTCACTCCCCTCTCCCCACCGGGGCGAGAGAGTACTGCCGCTGCTGCGAACAACGCTCAGCCCCGAACGCCTGAGCCTTGAACGATGGCGCTGAACGGTTCGGCCCCGGTGTGATGCCGGGGCCGGGTGTCCGCTTCGACCTGGAGACGCAAGCCCGATGAACGAGACCTTGATCCATCCCCGCCCGGCGGGTTCCAACGCCAGCACCACCGCCCGGCCGGCCAGCCCAACGCCGCAGGTCAGCATCAAAGACAGCTTGACCGACCGGATCACGCGCTGGCGCTACGCCTACTGGCCGGACCACGCGCTCGGCGAGATCCTCGCCAAGCGCTGGATGGAGACCGCCATCCCTGTGACCGTGCTGCTGCTGGTGGCGTTTGCGCTGTCGCAGGCGATACCGAACTTCCTGTCGCCGGTGGCGCTGTCGGACACCGGTCGCCAGGCGGGCGAAATCGGTTTCATCGTGCTGGGCATGGCGCTGGTGATGATCGTCGGCGGCATCGACTTGTCTGTCGGTTCGATGTTCGCGCTGACCAACTTCTGCGCCCTGTACCTGATGCACGTGTTGAAATGGTCGGCCGGCCCGGCGATCGCGGCCACACTGTTGTGCGGCGCGGCACTCGGTGCCATCAACGGCATCCTGATCGGCTACTTCCGGTTGCGCGCCTTCCTCACGACCCTGATCACCCTGATCATCTACCGCGCGCTCTACGACTTGCTCACCGCCGACTACGCGACCGCGATTGCCGGCGGCCTGCCCGACTCGAAAGTGTGGGACTTCATCGGCAATGGCGACTGGCTCGGTGTGCCCGCCGTCGTTTACGTCTATGTCCTGGTCGCGATCTTCGGCCACATCTTCCTGACCCGCCTGCGCCCGGGCTGGCATGTCACGGCCATCGGCGGCTCGCGGCGCTCGGCCTACAACACCGGCATCGAGGTGCGGCGCACGGTCGCCATGTGCTATGTCGCCAGCGGCGTACTCACGTCACTGGGTGGCATCTTCTTTGCGTCGCGCCTGGCCACGGCCGGAGGCGACATCGGCGTCGGCCTGGAGGTGACGGTGCTGACGGCTGCCGTGCTGGGCGGCATCAGCCTGGGTGGCGGCAAGGGCTCGGTGATGAAGGCCCTGGTCGGTACGCTGATCGTGCTGTTGATCATCAACGGCCTGACCACGATGTCGCTGCTGGGCGGCTACAACCGCATGGTGCTGGCCGCCATCCTGCTACTGGCGGCGGTGATCGACATCCGCTGGCTGAAGAACCGGCATCGCATCGTCAGCAAGGTCTACGTCAGCCCGACCTACCACGGCATGCCGCCTGCACCGTCCACCGCTGCCGACTGCGGCACCACCTGGGCCCAGAATGACCGGCTTCGGCCGGCGACACCGATCGGCCTGGGCCGCATCGAGGGTCCGGAAGACATCATCCTGGACCGCCACGACAACCTCTACGCCGGCTCGCGCCACGGCGACATCATGCGGTTCTTCGCCCCCGACTATGAGCGCATGGAAGTCTTCGCGCACATCGGCGGCACGCCGCTGGGCATGGCCTTCGACCGTGATGACAACCTGTACGTGTGCATCGGCGGGATGGGCTTGTACCGCGTGACGCCGCAGCGCAAGGTCGAGAAGATGACCGACGAGACGAACCGCAGCTACTCTTCGATCAACGACGACAGCCGGCTGCGCCTGGCGGACGACCTGGACATCACTGACGACGGCCGCATCTTTTTCTCGGAGGCCACGGTGCGCTTCGAGATGCACGAGTGGGCCACCGATGGGCTGGAGGCGCGCGGCAACGGCCGCATCATTTGCTTCGACACGCGTACCGGCAAGACCCACACCGTCATCCGCGGGCTGAAGTTTCCGAACGGCGTGTGCATCGCCAGCGACGGCCAGTCGTTCCTGTTCGCCGAGACCTGGAACTGCAGCGTCAAGCGGCACTGGTTCGACGGCC
>JAYSVE010000132.1:0-5152 GCA_043718725.1 Methylibium sp. | reverse complement strand
GCAGGTCGCTCACATCGGCCTGGGTGACCGTCGTGAAAACGTCCTGGAACTCGACCAGGATCGTCAGCCCGCGCACCGTGCCGCTGCTCAGCCGGCGCCCTTCCAGCAGGCCCTGGCTCGGGCCGAACGTGAGCGCCGCCGAATTGCTGGCGCGCATGCCACGCGGCCGCGAGCGTTGGCGCCGCGCTTCAAAGCGGCGGTTGCGCACCGCCAGCTCCTCGCGCAGGTGGCGCACCGTGCCCGCCGGGGGTGGCGCGGTCACGGCCACGCCGCTGGACACGAGCAGGCCGTTGTGCAGGTAGCCATAGCAGAACAGGCCGCGATCGCTGTCGCTCACGGCGGTGTAGCCGTCCACCGTTTCATAGGTGGCGTAGAACTCGTCGCCGGTGACGCGAAGCCGGATGTCGGGGCCATGGGCCTGGCCGAAGGTGAGGATTTCGCCAAAGATTGCGCTCATGATTCGGGCTCCTTTGAGTGATGCCGCGCGCCTGCCCGGACGGACCGGCGACGCGACGGCACAGCGTAGTCCGAGAACCCTGCGGCCACATCCACCAGCGTGATGATTGCCGGGCGAACGCCGGGCGAACGCCGGGCTCGAAGGCACCGTCAGCGCAAAGAGGTTTCCTGAAACCGCAGGCAGCCGGCTGCAACCCCATCGGCAGGGGGAGACGCGGCGCAGGGCGTTCGGGGCAGGCACTCGCACTCGCACTCGCACTCGCACTCGCAGTCGCACTCGCACTCGCGCCGGCAGCGGCGGGCGAGTTGCCGCAGCGGCACGCCGCGCTGGCGCCGCACACCCACCGCGCGAGGGCCCCGAGGTGCCGGGCCCATGCCGCAGGCTCGCCGCCGAACCCGGCTGACCTCAGACCGATGGCAAAGCCGGCGCGCGCCTCAAGGCAGAACCGGCATGCGCCTCAAGGCGTTTTTCCCTCGCCACCAACCGCCAACGCCTGCCTGAAGTCATCGATCAAATCCTGCGCGTCTTCCAGCCCGATCGAGACGCGGACCAGGCCGTCGGCGATGCCCATCTGGGCCCGCACCTGGGCGCCGGCCTCCCAAAAAATCGTCGGGGCCACCGGAATGACCAGGCTGCGGGTGTCGCCCATGCCGGTCGCCTTGATGGGAACTTGCAGGCGATTGAGCATGCCGAGCATGGCGTTCGGGTCACGCAACTCGAAGGCCAGCAACCACGACGCGGCGCTGAACAGGCGGCGCGCGCGCTCGAAGTGCGGGTGCGATTCGAGGCCGGGGTAGTGCACCGCCGCGACCGCCGGATGGGCCTGCAGAAAGCGCGCCAGCGACAGCGCCGTGGCGCTGGTCTGCGCCACCCGCAGCGCCAGGGTTTCGATCCCCAGTCCGACCTGGTGCGCATGCTCCGAAGACATCGCCGCGCCCATGTCGCGCAAGCCCTTCTTGCGGATCTGCGCCAGGCCCCACTGGGCCGGGTCGCCCAAACGGTAGCTGGCCGCGATGTTGGGGTAGGTCGACCAGTCGAACGCGCCTGTGTCGGTGACGGCGCCACCGAGCGCCGCGCCATGGCCGGCGAGCGTCTTGGTCAGCGAATTGACGACCAGCCCGGCGCCGACGTCGCGCGGGCGGAACAGCGCCGGTGAGGTGATGGTGTTGTCGACCACGTACAGCAAACCCCGCTCGCGGCACAGCGCGCCGATGCCGGCCAGGTCGGGCACCTGCGTGCCCGGGTTGGCGATGGTCTCGACGAACACCATGCGGGTGTTCGGCCGCAACGCCGCGGCGACGCCATCCACCGAGCCCGCATCGACCTTGTCGAGCGCAACGCCGAAGTCGCCCAGCGTGCCGAAAAGGCTGTTGGTGTTGCCGAAAACGAAGCGGCTGGACACCAGGTGGTCGCCGCCACGCAGCAGGGTCAGGAACACGGCGCTCAACGCGCCCATGCCGGTGGCGAAGCAAACGCTGCCCAGGCCCTGCTCCAGCCGCGTGATCCGGGTCTCCAGCGCCGCCGTCGTCGGCGTGCCCTGGCGGGCGTAGTTGAAGGCGTTCTTGACACTGCCCTGGAACACGCCGATCAGGTCTTCGACCCGCTCGAAGCCGTACTGCACCGAGGTGTGGATGGGCTTGTGCACCGCGCCGTGCTCGACACCGAAGTGGCGGTCGGAATGCAAAGTGCGGGTGGTGATGCTGGGGTCGCTCATGGGTGGCGTCGCGAGGTCGGATTGCGGCCTTGCAGGGTAGCAGCCCGGGCGCAGGAGGCAGCCATAATCTGATAAACTGATTGTCATACTTTCTTGAGGAACTTGACATGGTTGTTCTTGCCGTCAACGTGACCGAGTTTTCACGCGGTCTGTCGGACTTTTTGAACCACGTGCAATACCGGGGGCAGGTGTTGGATATCGAGCGTGGCAAGCGTGTGATTGCACGGGTGTCGCCGGTGTCGGCGGCGGACGGCTTCCCGATTGAGCAGTTGGATGCCATGCTTGCCAAAGGCCCGCAGTTGAGCGCGGCCGATCGCAAGTCGATGGTCGGCGATGTGCGTGCCGTTCGGGCGCGGCTGGTCAAACGGGCCGATCCATGGGCCTCATGATCGATACCGATGTCTGGGTGCTGGCCGAAAAGACCGGCAGCACGCTGGGCCTGGCGCGCTGGGCGCACTACGGCGGCGCTTACATGAGCGCAGTGACGGCGAGTGAACTGCTGGTGGGCGTGGAGCGCGCCAACAGCGCCCAGCGCCGAGCGCAACGCGGCGCGTTTGTTGAAAACTTGCTCGCGTCGATTCCGGTTCTGGAATTCTCCATGCCCGTCGCGCGGACCCATGCGCGCATGCTGGCAGCGCTGTCGAAGAACAAGACGGCCGGCGCCGTTGACGCCCTGATCGCGGCAACGGCGGTGCATCACGGCTTTGCATTGCTCACGCGCAACGTGGCGGACTTCAAGATATTCGCGGGCCTCAAGGTCGAGGCGTTCACCGGCGCGCCGTAGCCGGCCAGCCTTCTTGACACATGTGCAGTTGAATTGCCAATGTGTCCAACTGCTGCTTGTTTGCTGGCGCGGGGCCACCTGCCTGGCCAGGACTTATGGATTCGATGCCAGCAATGCCTGGACGTCGCGCAGAAGAGCGGGTAGTTGCGTCTGCACGGTGCTCCACACCAACGCGTGGTCTACCAGGTCATCACCGTGGATCAGAATGTTTCGAAAGGCGATGATCTGCGGGTATTGCCCGATGCCGTCGGCGCATGATGGGTCGATTTGAGCCAGCCGCTTGACTGCCTCGCCGATGATCTCGAAATTGCGTTCCACGGCCTGGCGCACAAGGCGATCGGCGCTGTATTGCAACAGCGTGCGGCCGTGCATCACCTCGCCGATGAAGGCGGCGGCGTCGCGGATGTCCTCAAGCAGCTTCGGCGACCGGGCGTGCATACACGGGCCGCCGCGTGCGGTTGACCGACGCGATGAAGTACGGGTTGACCATCGCGCCGGCCATCACCAGGTCGACTTTGCGGCCCAGAAGCGCAGCCAGCGCCTCGTTCAACCCGAAGTAGCGATTGAACAGTTCAGGCTGCGCGCCGGGGCCGAAGTCGACGACAAAATCGATGTCGCTGCGCTGCGGGTCGAAAGTGCCGTCGGCCGCCGAGCCGAACAGGTCCAGGCGCTGCACACCAAACTCGCGGCACAGGCGCTGGATTTCTTCGCGGTGGGGGTCGATGACGTGCTGCATTTCAGACTCGCCGGCAAATTATGCCGCCAACACTTCGTTTGAGTGGCCAGGATGGCGGGCGGGTTTGCGCCGAAGGTGTGTCGGGTCGTGCGCCTGCTCGCGGACGGCGCGGCAGCAAAGCGGGACAGCCCAGGGTAGCCAGGTAGCCGATGACGGTGGCTCAGGTCTGGTAGTCAAAAGAATGCGCTCTCAGCCTTCTACGCTATCGTTCGAGCACGGCGGACACAAGGCCACCTTCCACCGCCCGCACCCTGGCAAAGAAGCGCTGCGGTATCGCGTCAGGGCGGCGCGTGAGTTCCTGGCAAAGATCGGAGTGACGGCATGAACACCATGAACTATCGGGGCTACACCGCCCGCATGGTATTCGACCCCGACGACAAGATCATCATCGGGCGGGTGCTCGACATCGACGACATCATTACCTTCCACGGCAAGTCGGTGGCCGAGTTCGAGAGCGCGCTGCACAGCGCCGTGGACGGCTACATCGCCGCCTGCGAGCGGCTCGGGCAGGCACCCGACAAGCCCGCCAGCGGCAAGATGATGCTGCGCGTTGACCCCGCCGTGCATGCCGCCGCCGTCAAAGCCAGCGCGCGCAGCGGCCAGAGCCTGAACAAGTGGGCCGAGCAAGTGCTGCGCACGCCTGAAACGCCGAAGCAGGGCAGCGGCACGCTGACGACGCGCGACGCGATCGATTCCGGCACGGTGCCAGTGGCAAGGCATTGAGCCGCAGCGGCCGCCGGCCCGGCAAAGGCGGTCAAGCCGGGTCGACGCCCTCGAACACGGCTCCCATCGTCACCTCACAGCCCACGCTCGCCAGCGTCACCACGGCGCTTTCGCTCATGTCGTGCAGCACCCACAACCCTTCGGCGCCGATGCGAAAGACTTCGACACGCCGTGTCGCGGGGTCGACCAGCGCGTATTCCTGCTAGCTGGCGATGCTGCGGTAGAGCGCGAACTTCTGACTGCGGTCACAGGCCTGCGTCGAGGGCGACAGCACTTCGATCACCAACTTCGGTGCGTGAAAGATCATCTCGGTGCTCAGGTCGTCCGGGTCGCAGGTGACGAAGACATCGGGGTAGAGGACGGCGTGGTCAGCGGGCTGGACCTTCATGCCTTCGCTGAACACCTGGCACCTGCTGCCGCTCAAGGCATTGCCGAGCGCCCTGGCCAGGTTGGCGACCACGCGCCCGTGCACGCGCCTCCCACCGGCAAAAGCAAACAACTCGCCGCGATAGAACTCATGCCGCTCGGGCTGCTCGTTCTCCCAGCGCAAGTAGTCCTCAAGCGTCAGTTTCGGCAGTGGCGAACCCATGCTCGGCAACTCCGCGATGGCGGGTTGGTTCAATCTGGCAGATGCGCGGGGGCCTGAGTTCGCCCCTCGCGGCCGGCCCGCCGTCACAACGCACCGATCAACGATAGCCCGCCTCATTCTGGTTGTGGATGATCCACACCAGATTGCCC
>JAYSVE010000131.1:0-5159 GCA_043718725.1 Methylibium sp. | reverse complement strand
CAGCCCCGAGGCCGACCTGTACCTCGAAGGCCACGACCAGCACCGCGGCTGGTTCCACTCCTCGCTGTTGATCGCCTGCGCGATGGAAGGCCGCGCGCCCTACCGCGGCCTGCTGACGCACGGCTTCACGGTCGACGGCGCGGGCCGCAAGATGAGCAAGAGCCTGGGCAACTACATGCCGCTGGCCGAGTCGGCCGACAAGTTCGGCGGCGAGATCCTGCGCCTGTGGTGCGCTTCCACCGACTATTCGGGCGATCTGGGCATCGACGCCAAGATACTGGCGCGCGTGGTCGACGCGTACCGGCGCATCCGCAACACGCTGCGCTTCCTGCTGGCCAACACCAGCGACTTCGACGCCGCCAAAGACGCCGTGCCGCTGGCGCAGATGCTGGAGATCGACCGTTACGCGCTGGCCCGGGCGGCGCAACTGCAGGCCGAGATCGTCGGCAGCATCGATGCCGCCAGCGGCGTGTTCACGGGCGGCCACTATGGCGTCTTCGAGTTCCACCCGGTGGTGAGCAAGTTGCAGATCTATTGCAGCGAAGACCTGGGCGCGTTCTACCTCGACATCCTGAAGGACCGTCTCTACACCACCGCGCCCGAGTCGCTGGCGCGGCGCTCGGCGCAGACCGCGCTGTGGCACATCACCCACGCGATGCTGCGCTGGATGGCGCCGTTTTTGAGCTTCACGGCGGAGGAGGCGTGGAAGGTGTTTGCGCCGGGGAAGACGGGGTCGATCTTTGCCGAAACGTACAGCGACGTGACGAGCTGGGGCGACGCCGGGTTGCTGTCCAAATGGAGCCGCATCCGCGAAATCCGCGACGTGGTGAACAAGGAGATTGAGACGGTTCGAGCGGCTGGCAAGCTCGGCTCTTCGCTACAGGCGACGGTTCATATCGGTGCGAACGCCGACGACCTTGCGCTGTTGCATTCGCTGGGGAACGACCTGAAGTTCGTGACCATCACGTCTGAGGCAGAGGCCGACGCGGAGGATTCGCTCGCCGTGACGGTGTCGCCGTCCACCGCACCCAAATGCGAGCGCTGCTGGCACTACCGCGACGACGTCGGCCACGACCCGGCGCACCCCACCCTCTGCGGCCGCTGCACGAGTAATTTGTACGGCGATGGCGAACACCGTACAGTGGCGTGAACACGGCCACAGGAGCACACCTTGAATCCCTATCCTGAATTCGAAGCATTGTTCAAGCTGCCCTTGGCCGAGCGGCTGCAACTGGTCGAAGACCTGTGGGACAGCATCGCCGCCGAACGAGAGCACGAACCCGTTCCCGAGCCCATCCTGGCGGAGTTGCGTGCGCGCAAGGCGCGCTACGACGCGAACCCTTCATCCGGCCTCTCCTGGGATGAGGTGAAGCGGCGTCTGCGCGAGGATTGATGCGCACGCTCGTCCTGACGCCGGAAGCATTCGACGATCTCCGTGCCGCCACGCGGTGGTACGAAGAGCAGCGCAGCGGGCTCGGTGCCACGTTTGAGCAAGCGATCGACGCTGCGTTGATGCGCCTGCAACGCGTGCCACTGTCGTTTCCTGCGGTGGCAGAACCCTTTCGCAGCGCGGTCGTCAAGCGCTTTCCGTACGACATCTACTTTTCCGCCGATGACCAGCGCGTGCTGGTCGTTCTCTTCATCCACACCGCGCGCGATCCCAAGGTCATCCTGGATCGTCTGCGCCGGCACTGAATCATGGCCTTGCGAAGCACTCCCAACCTCCTCCCCTGGCTCGGCATCGCCCTGCTCATCATCGTTGCCGACCAGATCACCAAGACGATGATCATCGGCAGCATGCAGCTCGGCGACAGCCGCACCGTCACCTCGTACTTCAACATCGTGCGTGCCCACAACGCCGGCGCGGCGTTCTCGTTCCTGGCCGGGGCGTCGGGCTGGCAGCGCTGGTTCTTCATCGGTCTGGGCGCGGCGGCGGCCGTGTTCATCGTCTGGATGCTGCGCAGCCACGGCGGCCAGCGGCTGTTCAGCCTGGCGCTGGCGCTGATCCTCGGCGGCGCCGTGGGCAACGTCATCGACCGGCTGCTGCACGGCTATGTGGTGGACTTTCTGGAGTTCCACTGGCGCTTCCTGGAGCCGCTGTTCCACGGCGGCCGGTTCCCGTCGTTCAACGTGGCCGACAGCGCCATCAGCGTCGGCGCGGTCTGCCTGATCCTGGACGAAATCCTGCGGGTGCGGCGCACACGCTGAGGCGGGTTGCCGGCGCTGCGCAATTCACGCATCACCCCGCCATTGCGCCGCGCTACTGAAGTTGCGTTTCGATACGCCGTGTGTGCGGGCCGCGCAAGCGCAGGCGCCCCCACGTCGTGAGCCGGTCTCGACTCGTGTAACAGGCGCGTGCCGCAGCGGTGAAAGCGCCGCGATTCGGATGCACTCCGATACACGACAGCGGCGCGCGCTGCCTAGACTGCGCGCGGGCTGGGCCGTCAGGTCCCGGACACGACGACAAACTCTTGGGGTTTCACGATGAGCAACGAATCGAGCGCGCCGCGCACTGGCCCGCTCCATTGGGTTTGCGCCGCGCTGCTGGCGGTGGCGGCCCCGGCAACGCTTGCCACCCACATCGGCGAAGAGCTGACCATCGATCAACAAGCGGTGACGAGCGGCGACCAGTTGCTCAATGCGCTGCGCCAGTACGAAACCACGCCGGCCGCCCAACGCGCCGCGGCGCTGCCGCGACTTCTGCAATTGGCCGATCAGCGCCGTGAGCGCATGCTCGCGCTGATCGAGCGCAACCCACGGCTGGCGGCGCTGCGCGTACTGCCGGCCGCGGCGCGCAACCGCCTTCCGGCGCAGGTGCAGGCACTGGTCGAGCGCGACGTGTCGATCGCCGGCACCGTGCTCGCCCAGGTGGCCGACGACTTCGAGCGCGGCCGTTCGCAGACCCGCCTGCAGGTGCAGGACGGCGCCGGCCAGCGCTTCGAGCTGCGCCTGGCCGACGCCACCGACCGCGAGCAACTCGGCTGGGTCGGCAAGCGCGCCAGCGTCGCCGCCACGCAGTTCGACCGCCACCTGCTGGTGCTCGACAAGCGCGGCCTGCAGTTGCTGGCCGCCGACGGGACCGCGACCACCAGCGCCACGCTGGCCACCACCACCGCCGCGGTGCAGGGCGCGCAAAGCACCCTGGTCGTGATGCTCAACTTCACCGACAAGGCCATCGAGTGCACCGCCGCCGACTTGCAAGGCCGCCTGTTCGGCGCCAGCGGCGCCACGCTCGACCAGGGCTACCGCCAGTCGTCGAACAACCTGGTCTCGTTCAGCGGCCAGGTGATCGGCCCGTTCAATGTGAATTACAGCAGCACCGGCAGTTGCGACTACAACGGCTGGGCGGCGGCGGCCAACGCGGCGGCGCAGGCGGCGGGGTTCAGCCCGTCGAACTACAAGCGCGTGTCGTACACAATGCCGCGCAACGCCAATTGCGGCTGGACTGGGCTGGGTGCGCTCGGCGGCTCGCAGGCGACGCCTACCTGGGTGCAGCAGTGCACCTCGACAGGCTTGTTCAGCCACGAGATCGGCCACAACCTGAACTTCCATCACGCCGCGACCCCCGGCACCGAATACGGCGACGGCAGCGACCCGATGGGCGGGGCCAAACTGGTGCAATCCAACGCCGCCAACCGCGTGATGGCCGGCTGGACCGCGGGCAGCCAGCTGCAAGACGTGAGCAGCGGCGGCAGCTACGTCGTCAGCGCGCTGGAGAGCACCGCGCCCACCAGCCCGCAAGTGCTGCGCCTGCGCAAGGCGGACACCAACGAGTCCTACTACGTGAGCCTGCGCCAGCCCGTCGGCGTCGACACCAACCTGTGGACGATCTACCAGAACACGTTGAGCGTGCACAAGTCCAGCGGGACGATGCCCGCCTACACCTACCTGCTCGCGTCGTTGGGCGCCGGCCAGTCGTGGAGCGACAGCGTCAACGGCATCACCGTCACGAGCCAGGGCGTCTCGGGTTCAGCGGCGACGGTTTCGATCGGCTTCGGCGGCGCCACCTGCACGCGGCAGCCCCCCGGCCTGAGTGTCGCGCCGGCATCGCAAAGCGCTGCGCCTGGAACGAGCCTGGGCTACGCCCTGACTGTCACCAACAACAACTCGGCGGCCTGCCCATCGTCGACCTTCAACCTCGGCCAGACCTTGCCGAGCGGATTCACCGGGAGCTTTGCCCCGACCGGCGTCGCGCTGGGCGCGGGCGCCAGCGCCACGGTGGCCTGGAATGTGGCGTCCGGCTCGACCAGCGCGGATGCGAACTACACCTTGACCGCCACGGCCAGTGAGGCGACGGTCAGCAACAGCAAACAGGCGCATGCCGCCTACACGGTGCTTGGCGCGGTCGTGCCGCCGCCTCCGCCTCCGCCACCGCCACCACCGGCCGACACAACGCCGCCGGCGGTGTCGATCACCAGCCCAACCGCCGGCGCCGTCATCGGCACGCGCCTGGTGAGCCTTGGTGCGCAGGCCAGCGACAACGTCGGCGTGGCCGCCGTCGAGTTCTACGTCGATGGCAGGCTCATTGCGACCGACACCGCCGCCCCCTACAGCGCGAGCTGGAACAGGCGCAAGGCCACGGGCGGCTTGCACGCGATCAAGGTGCGCGCGATCGACGTCAACGGCAACGCGGCCGAGCAGACGATCTCGATCAATCTCAACTGAGGCCGGTATCGGGTTCGAAGTCGGCCGGGCGCCGAAGGCGCAAAAAGGCCCCGGCCCCTCGCTGTGCGAGGCCGGGGCTTTTTCCTGTCGACGCGGCAGCGGTTCACCGTCCGCAAGCGGCTTCTTGGGCAACGGCGCCCGTCGCCTGGCATGGCCCCTGGCGCAGCCGTTGCGCTGCTATTTGCCGGGCTGGGCCGCGGCCGTGGCCCGCTCGCCGCGCACCTGCGCGGAATTGGCCGACTTGGCCAGTTGCATCGCATGCTGAAGCGCCGCCGCCTCGTCGCGTTGTTGCGCGACGGCCGCGGGTGAATTCTCCGCGCCGCCGCACGCGGCCAGCAGCAGCGTCAAGGCCACGGTGGTGACCGCGCCAGCGCTGCTGCGCGCCTGGCCCGTGTTGATTCGTGTGTTGCGCATTTCCTGCTCCTTGTCCGGCACCGGGGCCGGTTCGAATGGTTGAACGAAACTCCCGCGTCGCTGCCGGCCCGCCCGGCCAA
>JAYSVE010000014.1:0-5690 GCA_043718725.1 Methylibium sp. | reverse complement strand
CGTGATGGCCAGGTTGACGATGCGCCTGGACAGGCCGCCGACATTCATGATCTCGCCGGCCAGCATGAAGAAGGGCACGGCCAGCAGCGGGAAGCTGTTGGCGCCTTCAAGCAGGTTCTGCGCCAGGATCTGCGCGTCGAAGGTACCCAGTTGCCACATCAGCGCGACACCGCAGACCAGCAGCGCATAGGCAATCGGGATGCCCAGCGCCATGGCGCCGAGCAGCGAGCCGAGGAAGATGATGATGGTCACGGTCTCAGCCTTTGTTGGGCGGCGTTTGCGGGCGGTCGAGGTGCAGGGCTTCGACCTGGGCCAGGTCTTCGCTCTCCTGCACCATCACGAGTTCGGCTTCGGTGGCACTGCCGCTGACCACCCGCCACAGCTCGCGCAGCAGCATCGGCGCGGTCACCACGGCGAACACCACGCCGATTCCGTAGAACCAGGCCATCGACCATTCGGACGCGGGCGCGGTGACGTCCCAGTTGATGCGCGTCTGCGCCAGGCTGCCGGTGAAGATCAGCCAGGTCACGTAAAGCATGGCGAGCTGCGAGACCACCAGGCAGGTGCGTTTGCCGCGCCGGCCGAGCCGCGAGATCAGCATGTCGGTGCCCAGGTGCGCATGCTCCTTGAGCCCGACGATGGCGCCGAGGTAGATCATCCAGACGAAGCACCAGCGCGACAACTCTTCGGACACCGTGATGCCCGAGTTGAAGCCGTAGCGCAGCACCACGTTGCCGAACACCAGCACGACCATCACGGCGAGCAGCAAGGCGATCACGCCATCGAGCAGATGGCCGAGGCGGTCGATCCAGCGTTGCATGGCGGCTCCTTTGCGGCCCCGGCAAAGACGTTGCGGCGGCCATGGCACGGCGGCGCGGCGTTGCACGGGAATGCCAATAATGTACTAACTAGTTAGTTGTTATCCATGCGGGTTTACGCCAATCGGCCGCGCCGCGGCGGCGCCGGTCCCGCGCCGGCGCCCGGACTATTTGCGCACGAAGCGCACCACCATCTCGACGATGCTGCGCCGGCGCGCGGCCAGGCCCCTGGCCGCCTGCATGTCGCGCTTGAAGATCAAGCCGAAGGTGTGCTGGTTGGAAACGTTGAAGAACGTCAGCGCGGAAATGGATGCATGGATGTCGATGGCATCAAGCCCGACGCGAAATTCACCACTCGCCACGCCGCGCTGGTAGAGCTGGCGGATCGCCTGGATCGCCGGCACGTTGAGCTCCTGGATGATTCGGCTCTGCGCCAGGTACTGGCCGCGGTTCATGTTCTCAGACATCACCAGCCGGATGTAGCCGGGGTTGCCTTGGTGGTGGTCGAAGGTGAACTCGACCAGCCGGCGCAGCGCTTGCTCGGGGGCCAGGTCGGCCAGGTGCTGTTCGGACTCGATGCCGCGCATGCGCCGGTACGACTCCTCCAGCACCGCGAGGTACAAACCCTCCTTGCTGCCGAAGTAGTAGTAAATCATGCGCTTGCTGGTGCGGGTGGCCGCGGCGATTTCGTCGATGCGCGCGCCCGCCAGGCCCTTCTCGCTGAACTCGGCGTAGGCGACCTCGAGGATGCCGGCCATGGTGCGCGCCGGGTCGTTGGTGCGCGCCCTCGGCTTGGCCGCGGGCTTGGCCTTGCGGGCCGCGGCCTTGGCCAAACGTACTGGTTCGTTCATTCTTAAAGTATAGGGCGGACCGTGGCATCGGCGAGCCTCGCGGCGGACCCCGGCAACGCGCGTCAGACCCGCGGCGCTGGCCATCCCTGCCAAGGCCCGCGCGCTGGGCGGCGGCGGCCTGTCGGCGCTGGACACGATGTTGGCCGAGGCACTGTCCAGCCACGGGCCTGCGGCTTTCCCGGTTGCCGCGGTTGACCCGCTGTCAAACAATTCCAACCTTGACCGAATGACGCCCATGACCAAGATCATGAATCCCGCCGAGACCCGCCAGCGCATGGAAACGGTGGGCTTCGTGGTGCCGCCGTCGGGCGCCAGGCGCTACACTGAATTCGTCAAGACCGAGATCGAGCTGTGGACGCGCGTCATCAACACCGCCGGCATCAAGCCCGACTGAGAATCACCATGACCACCCCGACACCCCACATCGCCGCCAACCCGCTCGCCGCCGGAATGGCGGCCGGCGCTGCCAGCACCGACCGCATCGACTGGCTCCAGTTGTCGCTGCTGTTCCTGCCGCTGGCGGCGCCGATCAGCGACGCCAAGGTGCTGACCGGCCGGCAAAAACCGCTGACCGAGATCGCCTTCCTGTTTGCCGAAGTGCAAACGCGCGAAGGCCATTCGGGCATCGGCTTTTCGTACAGCAAACGCGCCGGCGGACCCGGCCAGTACGCCCATGCCCTGGAGCTGGCGCCGAACCTGATCGGCGAGGACCCGAACGACATCGCCCGGCTGTGGGACAAGCTCTGCTGGGCCGGTGCCTCGGTCGGCCGCAGCGGCCTGGCCACGCAGGCGATTGCTTCCTTCGACATCGCGCTGTGGGACCTCAAGGCCAAGCGCGCCGGCCTGCCGCTGGCCAAGTTGCTGGGCGCGCACCGCGACTCGGTGCAGTGCTACAACACCTCGGGCGGCTTCCTGTCGACGCCGATCGGGCAGGTGGTCGACAACGTTCAGGCGGCGCTCGAACGCGGCATCGGCGGCATCAAGATCAAAGTCGGCCAGCCCGACCCCATGCTCGACCTGGCGCGGGTGCAGGCGGTGCACGAATGCATACAGGGCCGCAGCGCGATGATGGTCGACGCCAACCAGCAATGGGACCGCGTCACTGCCCAGCGCTTCGGCAGGGCCGTCGAGCCGCTCAACCTGACCTGGATCGAAGAACCGCTGGACGCCTACGACGCCGAGGGCCACGCCGCGCTGGCGTTGATGCTCGACACCCCCATCGCCAGCGGCGAGATGCTGAGCAGCGTGGCCGAGCACTGGGAGCTGATCCGCCACCGCAGCGTCGACTTCCTCCAGCCTGACGCGCCGCGCGTCGGCGGCATCACGCCGATGCTCAAGATCATGGCGCTGGCCGACCACGCGCGCATCCGCATGGCGCCGCATTTCGCGATGGAGATCCACCTGCACCTGTCGGCCGCCTACCCGCACGAGCCCTGGGTCGAGCATTTCGAATGGCTGGAGCCGTTGTTCAACGAGCGTCTGCAGATCAGCGCCGGCCGCATGCAGGTGCCGAACCGGCCAGGGCTGGGCTTCTCGCTCAGCGAGCAGGCGCGGCGCTGGACGGCGCAGGTGGCCGCGTTCGGCCAGCGGGCCTGAGGCTGAGCGGCCCATGCAACCCCTCGCTGCAACTTCACCGCCGCGCATTCGGCAAGCTGCGATGGCCGTGGCCGGCCTGGCGGTCTGGGTCGCCGGGTGCACCCATGGGGCGCGCCAAGCCGCACCCACACCCGCCTCGGTCCCGGCGCCGGCGCAGGCCCTGCTGGCGCCGGCCGAGTTGCTGGTGGTGCGCGCGCAAATCCACGCCATCGCCACCACCCACTGCGGCAGCTGCCATCGTGCGAGCCTGCCGACCGCCAAACCGGCGGCCCTGGCGATCTACAACCTCGATGCCGAGAACTGGTCGTCGACGCTGAGCGCGGCGCAGCTCGAAGGCGGGTTCACGCGCCGCCTGCTCGGCCGCCTGGACGAAAGCGGGCGGCGCCTGCTTCAGGCCTTCGTCAGCAACGAATCGGCGTTGCGCAGGAAGTAGGGCAAGGCTGAACAAGTCCCGCGCGGGCGCTTGTTCAGCGTCGCCGCAGCCCAGCGGCGGACTTTCAGCCCAGACCCGCCGCCGCATTGACGCGGCCGGCGTCGACACCCAGGGCGGTCGCCGCGGCGAGGATTTCCCGCCACGTCGTGGCGTCCACCGGCACGCCCTCGGCGGTGCGGCGCGCGCGCGACGCGCGCTCGGGCTCGCCAGCCACTTGCACGGCGCAGAAGCCTTCGCGCGGTGGCGCGGCCTTGACCCATTCGATGAAGCCCAGCGCCTCGAACTCGAACGCCGCGCGGTCGCCCAAGGCGGCCGGGTCGACCAGCACGCTGAACATGCCATTCAACACGCGCCGCTGCGACGCGTCGGCGTCGCGCTGGGTCATGCCGGCGGCGAGCGCGCCGCCCAGCAGTTCGCACATCAACGCCAGCCCGTAGCCCTTGTGCGCACCCATCGTGAGGAGCGCGCCGAACGGCGGGATTACGGTGTAGCGCGGCTCGCGCGTGGGCCGGCCCTGGTCGTCGATCAGGCAGTCGGGCGCGACCTGTTCGCCCTTGTTCAGCGCCACGCGGGTCTTGCCCTGCGCGATCATGCTGGTGGCGAAGTCCAGGATCACCGGGTCGCGGCCCGACAGCGGCACGCCGGCACAAAACGGGTTGGTGCCGAAGCGCGCGTCGGCGCCGCCGTGCGGCGCCACGATGGCGCGCGAAATCACGTTGACGAAGTGCAGCGACACCAGCCCGGCCGCGGCCGCCTGTTCGGCCCAGGCGCCGATGCGGCCGAGGTGGTGCGAGTTGCCCAGGGCGACGATGCAACTGCCGCTCGCCTGGGCCTGCGCGATGCCCAGCGCCATCGCTTCCTGGCCGATCACCTGGCCGAAGCCGGCGCCGCCGTCCAGGCGCAGCATCGCGCCACCGCTCTGAAGCGTTCGCACATGGGTGTTGGGCAACAGGCCGCCCTGCAAAAATGCCTCGGCGTAACGCGGCAGCATGCCGATGCCGTGCGAGTCGTGGCCGGTCAGGTTGGCATCGATCAGGTTGCTGGCGACCGCTTCGACCTCGGCCGGCGCGCTGCCGAAGCCTTGCATCAGCAGGCGAATCGCGCGGTTTAGGTGCGCGAGGGGAATGACGTGCATGTCGCTCATGAAGGTGCTTCCAGGAAGATTTTCGGGCGGGTGGCCATGCTAACCACGCCCGGGCCGCACTTGACCAGCGCAGGGCCCCGGCGGCCGGCCGCGTCAGCGCGCTTGAGTCAAACGCCAGGCCGCGCACTCGATCCGGCGGCTTGAGTGCGACGATGGAGCGCTCGCGCTGCTGCTCTTCGTCGCGCTGCTGGCCTTGATCGACGAAGGCCTCGCCAGGTGGGGGCATGAAGTACACCCTGCAGGCGAGCTTGTGCGCCGTGGAGGCGTTGGCTCGGGGCTTGTCCATTCGACTGTCATGGCACGCTCCAACCTCGTTGATGAACGGCAGCGCCATGGGAAGCGTCCAATTCGACTTGATCTATCAAGCGGGATGCGCATCGCTGCGCTCGCCAGTCGCCGACGATTCCCGGAACATGCTCGATAGCGGCCTCACCGCACGGCGTCCGATAACGCCGTGATTTCGCACCCATGACGTGTCGGTCATCTCGGCGCCGCCGTTCACCTTGTAGCGCATGGTCGCTTCTTCGCGAACGCCTGGCCCGGGTACGGGGTTGGGAAGCTCAATAGGCGGAGGCGTACAGGTCGACGCGATCGAATCGCCGCTGGGCCAGGTCCTCCGGCCGGATGAAGAACTGCACGACGCCTTCCGCGAAGTGGTGGCCTAAGGGCGGGTTGTCCGACAGTTCCAGCAGCATCAGCCACGCGCGGGCACGTTCAGCGGCTTCGCCCTGGACGTCGCTGGGCGCACTGAGCATGCGCTCGGGGGTGTCGGTGTGGACGCCCTTGGGGCCACGCCAGCCCAGCGCATGGCGGCTGCGTGCAAACGCCAGCGCCTGCGCATCGAGCAC
>JAYSVE010000130.1:0-12676 GCA_043718725.1 Methylibium sp. | reverse complement strand
TGCAGACCCTGGCCATGGCCCAGGGCATGCGGACCTTGCGGCAGGACGGCATCGACAAGGTGATCGCCGGCATCACCACGATCGACGAGGTCCGGGCGACCAGCAATTCGTGACACCCCGAAGGACCCGCCGCCCGGTCCTCAGCGGCCGTCAGCCGCCGCCGCGCTGGGTGTAGAGATCGAAGTGGCGCATGAAGGCATGGCGGGCGGCGTCGTCGACGCCTTCGAACCTGAAGCTCACGGCCAGCCGCGGCATGCGCATCAGCGCGATCTGGCGATCCGGCAGCAGGCTCCAGCCCAGTTCGAGCCGGCCTGTGCCGATCGTGACCGTGGCCGCGTCGTGGCGCAGTTGCAGGCCATGCGGCGCGGTGGCGCCGGGTAGCCAGCGCAGGAGTTCAGGCTCGGTGCAGCCCATGTCGCGCTCGAATTGCGGCGCATACCAGGCTTGCATGTCTCAGCCCCGTGCCCGGCCGCCGCGAGGCAGCGGGAGCCGCGGGCGCGGCGCGGTCGACATCGTTTTAGCCACCGGCGATCGGCGGCCAGATGGCCAGCACGTCGCCCTCCCGCAGCACATGCGTCAAGCGCTGTTCCGGCGCCACGTAAACGCCGTTGACCAGCACCAGATGAACCAGTTTCCGCGGCAGCCCGAAGGGTTCGATCACCTGGGCGATCGACGCGCCCGGCGGCAACTCCAGGGGCATGCGGTTGCCGGTGCGAGCCTCCGCGGGCAGGTAGTCGGTGAGGCTCGCGTACAGCTTGAACGTGATCTTCATCGGCCGATCATCGCAGGCAGGTGCCCGGCGTGGCCATCAGCGCACCGGCAACCATGCGCGCTGGTCCTGCGCCTGCGCGCTGGCCAGGTAGGCCTCCATCAACTGGGTCGGGTCCGTCATCAAGGCGTCTTTCCAGGCACCCAACTTGATCTGGCCCTCGACCAGCCCGCGCATCACACCCACGTGCTCGGTCCAGCCCAGGCTGTTGCAGCCGATCATCACGTCGTCCTTGAATTGCAGGCTGAGGTGGCGGCCGGCCGCCTTGTCGGTGAGTTCGACATGCTGCCCGCCGGGCACGCCCTCCCAGTTGCCGAAGCTGGTGGAAACCAGGCCCAGGGTGTCGAGCACGTTGATCTGGGTCACGCCTTTCAGTGCGGCCTGGCGGCCGACCATGTTCATCGCGGCGATGTAGGCCTGGTCGGCGGCATTCGGCTGGATGGCGCTGACGATGGTCTTGCCACTGACCATGTCGAACGCCTCGGCGCAGTCGCCGGCCGCGTAGACGCCGGGGACACTGGTGCGCATGTGTTCGTCGGTCAACACCCCCAGAAGGCATTTGACGGATGACTTTTCCAGGAAGCCGATGTTCGGCTTGACGCCGGTGGCGCTGATCACGAGGTCGGCCTCGAGCGTCTGGCCATTGGACAGCCGCACGCGCAAACCGCGAGCGCGAGAGGGCGTGGCGGGACCGTTTGGCGCCGCGGCCCGGCTGGCCGAAGCGGTCGCATCGGCCTGGCTGGCTGAAGCGGCCGCATCGGCCCGGCTGGCTGAAGCGGCCGCATCGGCCGCAACGGCGGCGGGTGAACCGGCGCCGAAAAAGCTCGCAATCCGGCTCAGCAGGCCGCCACTTTGAGCCGCGGCGCCGGCCGCGGCGGCCGGGCGCTCGGACGCGGATTCAACGCGAGCCTGGGGGGCCGCGGACGGCTGTGAGCCGGCCGGCTCGATCGCTTCGACCCGGGCGCCGGTGAACACCTTCACGCCCTTCTTCTCGCACCAGTCCTTGATAATGCCGCCGGCGGTCGGACCCATCATGCGCGGCACCATGCGGTCGCCCATTTCAACCACCGTCAACTCGACGCCGCGCGCGGCCAGCGACTCCAGGATGATGCAGCCGATGAAGCCGGCGCCCATCTGCAGCACCCGCTTGCCCTGGGTCGCCTTGCCCATGATGGCGCGCGCGTCCTCCAGGGTCCAGCAGGAATGCACGTCGGGCGAATCGATGCCGGGAATGGGCGGGCTCATCGGCCGCGAGCCGGTGGCGATCAGCAGCGTGTCGAAGGTGAGCACACTGCCGTCGCTGAGGCTCAGCGAGCGGCGCTCGCCGTCCACCGCGGTGCAGCGGGCGTTCTTCAGCTCGATGCGAAGCTGCTGGAAATGCGTGGCACCATGGCGCAGGTGGGTGCCGGACTCGCCGACGTTGCCCATCAGCAGGTAGGGAATGGCCATGCGCGAATAGGGCGCCTCGGCCTCGTCGCCGACGATCAGGATCTGGTCGTACGGAGCATGTTTTCGGATCGTTTCGGCGGCGATCACACCGGCCGGGCCGGCGCCCAGGATCACGTGTTTCATGGTGTCTGTTCCTTCTTCAAAACGCAGCTTCAGCCGGACGGGACAAGCGCTGCAACGCGGCAGGCACCGGCGTCGCTAAATTAGAGAAGGCGGTTTTGCAACCGCCTTCTCGAACATCACAACCGAAGGAGAAACTTCAAAGGCCGAGGCGCGCGCGCGTCTCCGGCTTGAGCTGGCCGTTGCTGTCCCAGCCGCGCGCTTCGTAGTACTTCGGCAGCATTTCGGGCAGCTTGCTGACCAGGCCCTTGGCGGGGCCGGTCTTGGCGGGTTCGTTCAGCAGCCGCTTGGGCAGCGTGTCGTCCTTGGCGGTGAAACCGGCGCGGTTGTTGAAGTCGCGCTCCATGTTCCAGATGCGCTCACCGATCAGGTTGAGGTTGTCCAGCGTGAATTCTTCACCGCAGGCGGCAGCGACCTGCGGCTGCACATCGGCCAGGCCCCAGGCGAAGCTGGTGAAGACACACAGGCCGGCCGAGTCGAACACACCGGTCGCGTCCTGGAAGGCCTTGACCAGATCCGGCTTGCCTTCGGAGGCCAGCGGATCGGTCTTGACCGGAATGCCCAGCACTTCGGAGGCCACCGTGTAGCCGCGCAAGTGGCAGGCGCCCCGGTTGCTGGTGGCGTAGGCCAGGCCCATGCCCTGGATGCCGCGGCCGTCGTAGGCCGGGAACTCCTGGCCCTTGACGGTCATGCTCAGGTCGGGGTGGCCGTACTTCTTGGTCAACCGCGCCGAGCCCTGGCCGATCTCCTTGCCGAAGCCGATGCCCTTGGCGGTGATCTCGGCGAAGTGGGCCAGCGCCTCGGCCGAACCGAACTTGGCGTCGATGCCGAGCTGCTCCTTGGTGAGCACGCCCATCTCGTACAACTCCATCACCGCGCCGATGGTGGCGCCAAAGGTGATCGGGTCCATGCCGTGCTCATTGCACAGCACGTTGGCGTACTGCAGCGCGTCGAGGTCGTTGACGCCGTTGGCCGCGCCCAGCGCCCAGGCCGCTTCGTATTCCAGGCCACCCGAGGCGCCCCAGTACTGCGGCTTGTTGGCGACGGTGAAGTGACCTTTGTCGATAGTCTGGATGCGCCCGCAGGCAATGGTGCAGCCGAAGCAGGCCTGGTTCGTCACCAGCGGCTTCTTGCCGTCGGTCTTGCGCGGAGTGGCCATCGCCTCGGCGGAGATGTCCTTGGCGCCTTCGAACTGGATGTCGCGGTGGTTGCGCGTGGGCAGCGCACCGATCTCGTTGATCACGTTCATCAGCACCTGGGTGCCGTAGATCGGCAGGCCCTGGCCGGTGACGGCGTTGTCGGCGAGGATTTTCTTCTTCTCGAAAGTGACGCGCATGAACTCCTTGGGGTTGGCAATGTTGCCCACGCCTTTGGTGCCACGCACGGCGATCGCCTTGAGGTTCTTCGAGCCCATCACCGTGCCCACGCCCGAGCGGCCGGCGGCGCGGTGCAGGTCGTTCACCACGGCGGCGTAGAGCACCAGGTTCTCGCCGGCGCTTCCAATGCTGGAGACGCGGGTCAGCGGGTCCTGCAACTGCTTCTTCAGCGTGGCTTCGGTCTCCCAGACGGTCTTGCCCCACAGGTGGGCGGCGTCGCGCAACTCGGCGACGTCGTCATTGATGTGCAAGTAGACAGGCTTGGGTGACTTGCCTTCGAAAATCACCATGTCCCAGCCAGCCATCTTCAACTCGGCACCCCAGTAGCCGCCCGAATTGGAGCAGGCGATGGCGCCGGTCAGCGGGCTCTTGGTCACGACCGTGTAGCGGCCGCCGGTGGAGGCCATCGTGCCGGTCAGCGGCCCGGTGGCCCAGATCACCTTGTTGGCGGGCGACAGCGGGTCGACCTTGGCGTCGATCTCCTCGACGAGGTATTTGGACGCCAGGCCGCGCGAGCCGAGGTACTGCCTGGCCCAGGTCATGTTCAGCGGTTCCGACTTGACAGTGCCGGCGGTGAGGTTGACGCGAAGAATTTTTCCAGCCCAAGACATGATGGTGCTCCTTAAGCTGCGGCTGCGGATTGCGCGGCTGGCTGATTCCCGAGCTTGTCCGCCCAGGCCGCCATCTTGTTCAGGCCGGTCCAGTTGGCATCGACGAACGTGATGGCCGCTGTCGGGCAGGCTTCCACGCAAGCCGGCTCACCGCCGCACAGGTCGCATTTCTGGACCTTGCCGGTTTCCTGCACGTAGTTGATGGTGCCGAACGGGCAGGCGATGGTGCAGACCTTGCAACCCACGCAGGTGCTCTCGTTGACGACCTTGGCGCCGGTTGCCTTGTCGATGGTGATCGCCTCCACCGGGCAGGCATGCAGGCACCAGGCTTCGTCGCACTGGGTGCAGGTGTAGGGCACCTTGCGGCCGGTGTGGTGGAAGTCGAACACCTTGATGCGCGACTTGGCCGTGGCATAGGTGCCGTAGTTCTCGAATGCACACGCCATCTCGCACTGGAGGCAACCGGTGCATTTGTCCGGGTTGATATGTAGTGATTTCTGCATGGAAAGATTCCCCTTCGAGGTCATCGCGGAACAGGTATTTGCGCGCTGAAAGTCACCCCTTGCCACCCGGTGATCCCTATGCACACAGCATCCTATGTTGCGAACTCGGGCTGGCGGTGGCTATCTGGGTGAAACCCTAGGGCCACCCCGCTGTTGCTCCAGTGCGTCACATCGTCCGCTGTGGCAGGGCCGCCCACATCACGGCGCCGCCGGCATCACTTCTGGATCGTGCCGAGGAAACTCAGAATCCGCGCCAGGTCCGGCTCCTTGAGCATGTCCTTCCACACGGGCATGCCGGCGTCGGGGCGGCCGTTCCTGATCGTGGTCGTGGCGTTCTCGGTCCATTTGTCGCTGTAGCGCGCCTTCAGGTAACGGACGTCGCGCTCGCGCACCGGGCTGAAGCCGTCGGTGCCGTGGCAGTGCGAGCATTTGTCGTTGAACATGACCCGCCCTTCGGCTGCGCCTTCGGGCAGCACCACCGCCGGGGCGGCTGGCGTCGCTGACGCGGTGGCCGGTGCCGACGCGGCATTGCGCGGTCGGTTCGCGACCGTCTTGGCGGGCTTCGGCGCGGGCGCCGGATCATTGACCCCGATCACCAGCGCCGCCGGCACGGCAATCGCCGCGCGTGGCGTGGCCGCCAAGGCCGAGGCCAGGTTGATCGGGGCGTCGCGCGGGAAACCGTATTTGTCGGCCAACTCGATGATCTGCGGTTGCAGCGCCACCAGCGCACGATCGATGGCGGCCACCAGCGTGGCCTTCTCGCGCCGCACCGCCACGGCCACCGCGCCGTCCAGGCTGTGCCCGCCCACCGGCGTCACGCGCCAGCGGCTGTTCCAGCGCATCTTGTTCTCGTAGCCCGCCACCGGCCCCCACAGGAACGCCGCGTCGACCTCGCCCTTGGCCAACGCCGTCAGGGCCTCTTCGGCACTGCGGTAGGTGGTCGACTTGAAGCCTTCGAACTGCGACAGCAGAATGTGTGGCGTCGAGCTGAACTGGACCGCCAGGCGCTGGCTCTTCAAGTCGTCCAGGCTGCGAAAAGTGAACCCCGGCGCGGCAACGATCGCATAGGCCACGTTCAGGAAGGGCTGCGATCGCTGCAGGCCACGCACCTTGTAGTCGGCACTGGCCGGCAACGCGAACACCGCATCGCAGGCGTCCTGCAGGATCGTGTTGCGCAAGGCGCGCCGCTGCATCTGGGTCGAGTACCAGGTGTATTCGACGCTCTGGTTCAATTGCTTGCCAACGAGTTCGGCAAGGTCGACATAAAGGCCGCGCTCCGGCCCCTCGGACTTGCTGAACGGCAAGTTGTCGGGGTCGGCGCAGACACGCAAGGGGTCGGCACCTGCCGCCGGCGCCACGAGGGCGCCGGCGGCGAGGGCCGCGGCGAAGGCAAGCGCCTTGATGCTGCCGCGGATCTTCATTTCATTGGACTCCTGTCGACTGTCACTTCACGGAAAACACATACAGCGTGCCGCCCTCCGGGCTGGCCGCGACCATCTTTTCACCCAGCGCGCCGAAGAACGCGGGGATCGACAGCGTACGCCCCGACACGACGGCGATGTATTGCTTGCCATCGAGCGTGTAGGTCATTGGCGCCGCGGTGATGCCCGAGCCGGAATTGAACTTCCACAGGGTCTTGCCGGTCTTGGCGTCGAGCGCCTTGAACCAGCCCTTGAGGTCGCCGTGGAACACCAGGCCGCCCCCGGTGGTCAGCATGCCGCCACTGTAGGGCAGCTCGTCCTTGTTGAACCACACCGTCTTCTGCGCAACAGGGTCATAGGCCTTGACGCCACCCATGTGGCCGCCGGGGCCGACCTTGCCGAGGTCGAAGTTCACGCCCAGGTAGAACGCGCCGCGCTTGTACTCGGCGTCGATGCCTTCGAGGTCCATGCACAGGTTCATCGTCGACATGTAGACCAGGCCGGTGTCCTTGCTGTAGCTCATCGGCATCCAGTTCTTGGCGCCGATCAGGTTCGGGCAGATGTCGGCGGCCTTGCGCTTCATGCCCGGGCGCTTGGCGTTGCCCGGGGCCTCGATCGGCGCACCGGTCTTCATGTCGATGCTGCTGGCCCAGTTGACGCCGTCGATGTAGTGCTTGGCCGACACCAGCTTGCCGTTGGCGCGGTCGATCACGTAGAAGAAGCCGTTGCGGTTGGCCTGCATGATGACCGGGGTCTTCTTGCCTTCGACCGGCAGGTCGGCGAAGACCAGTTCGTTGACGCCGTCGTAGTCCCACGCGTCGTGCGGTGTGAACTGGTAGTGCCAGGTGATCTTGCCGGTGTCGGGATTCAGGGCCAGCACCGAGGCGGTGTACAGGTTGGTGAACTTGCCAACGTCGGAGCTGTCGTTGCCGCGCACCGAGGCCGACCAGGGTGACGGGTTACTGGTGCCGTAATAGACCAGGTTGAGCTTCGGGTCGTAGGAGCCGATGTGCCAGGCGACGCCACCGCCGTTCTTGCCCGAGTCACCCTTCCAGGTGTCGGCGCCAGGCTCTGCGCCCATCGGCACGGTGTGGGTGCGCCAGATTTCCTTGCCGCTGTTCTGGTCGAGCGCCACGATGGCGCCGCGAACCCCGTACTCACCGCCGCCGAAGCCGGTGATGACCATGTTCTTGACGATCGTCGGCGGCGAGGTGATCACCGAGCCGCCGGTGTAGTCGACGATCGGCGTCTTCCACAGTTCCTTGCCGGTCTTGGCGTCGAGCGCAACGATGTGCGAGTCGAGCCGGCCGAGGAAAATCTTGCCGTCGTTGTGCGCCACGCCGCGGTTGTTGACGTCGCAGCAGGCGTACTGGTCGATGCCCTTGGGGATCTCGGGCTGGTAGGTCCACTTGACTTCACCGGTCTTGGCATTCACCGCGAAGGTGTTCTTGGGCCCGAAAGACGAGGTCACAAAAAGCGTGTCGCCGACCAGGATCGGCGTCGACTCTTGCGAGCGCGTGGTGCCGAGTTGCAGCGCCCACTCAACGTTGAGCTTGCTGACGTTGCCGGTGTTGATCTGCTTGGACGCGGAGTAGCGGGTGTTGCCGGTGTCGCCACCGTAGACCGGCCAGTTCTGCGCCTGGGCGGCGGTGGCGAGTGCCAGCGTGAGCCCCAGCGCGACCGGGGAAAGGAAGGATCTCATTGACTGTCTCCTAAAAGTTAAGAACTGAAATGCGGTAGGGGCCGACCGCGGCGGTGCGCTTGCGAGCGCTGGGACCGATCAATGCCACGACGTGAGTTCCATCGTGACCGTGCCGCCGACCATGAACTTCGATGGCGACGGCTCCTTGCGTTCGAGCCGCACCAGCCCGATGCTCGGGCAGTACCACTCGAGCGTGGCGAGCGGGATCTGGCGCCACTGAAACATGGCATCGACATAGAGCCGGATCTCGGCGCGCCCGGCAACCCGGACGCAGCCTTCAAACTTGCCGGCCGGCGTTTGCACCGCCTCATCCATGGACTCGATGCGGTAAGTCATGGCAAATGCCTTGTGGGTGTAGCGCACTTCGCGCGGCACTTCGTTCTTGCGCGCGAGCACGTAGGCGACGGTCGTCGCTTCCCATTCGGTGCCGACCGCGTAGGGCTTGCGCAACACATAGCGGCGCTGTTCATCGACCTGCGGCTCGCGTTCGAGCGGGTTGCGCGCGGCGATGCGGTAGACGCCGGTGGCGTCGCTGCGCAGCCAGTATTCGTTGCCGGAATCGCTGCGGCGGCGCCAGGACAGCGCGCCGTCGATGCGGTCGGCGCCCCGGTTGGCCAGCTTGAGCGTCTGGCGTTCGGTGGCGCCGGTTTCGTCGATCACGGTCGAGACCCGATAGGTCCAATGGCGTCCTTCGGCCAGCGGGAACAGCGCATCACCGTCCGGGCCTTCGCCGCAGGCCGCAAGCAGCGCCAGGGTCGCGAAGATGAGAGCCGCGATGCGCATCTCATTTCTCCGGCAACTGGGGCGACGGCAGATCGCTGATTTTGATCTCCTGCTCGTCGTTGCCGGGCTTGAGCCAACCGACGCCGCGCCCGTTGCCCGCCTTGACCTCGGCCGTACCCTGCTGGCTGATGCCGTCGCGCCCCTTGCGCACGCCGAGTTCGATCTGGCTGTGCAACTCTTTCGAGTAGGGCACGCGGTAGGCGCGAGGCTCCAGCCGCTTGACGCCCTCGCGCGGGACGCTGACCCACATGAAGATCGAACCGGGGACGCTGCCCGCGGGCTCGTCGACCGCGGCGGCCAGCATCACGAAACGCTCGGGCAGGGGATCGGTGCTGGGCACGCCCCAGATCTGGCGGATGGCATCGTTGCCGATGAAATAGAGGGCCGTCACACCGATCACCAGCACGCCCTTGAGCCAGACCGGCCAGCGCGACCACAGCAGCGCGAACAGGCTCACCAACAGCAGCGACGCAAAGGCGATGACGAGTGCCAGTCCCAAGGCTCAGCCCCTCTCCACCAGGCGCGCGGGCAAGGTGCTGATGCCGCTCACGCCGCCATCGGGTCGCACCGAAAATCGCACCAGCGTGGCCTCTTCGCCGCGCCTGGGCATTCGGTGCTGGCCATAAAACACGACCTCGGCGCGCGGATTGACCTTGACGACCGAGAGCGTCACGTCGACCGGCTGGCCGGCCTTCGGGTCGGTCGATGGCGCGTCCTTGGACTCGTAGTAATGGGCGTTGACCACATATTCGCCGGCGACGATGCCGCGGATCGTGACCACCTCCTGGTTGAGCGGGTTGACGACGAGCCGGCCATTGATATTGAGCGTGTCGTTCGACAGACCGCGGTCGTCCCGGTCCAGGTGCATCAGCCCGGCCTCGCGGTTGCGGAACCACACCACCTCGCCGGCCGGATTGCGCGCCCAGACGTCGATGTCGTTCGGATCGCCATCGGGCCAGGACAGCGTGAGGATGAATTCGGCCTTGGCCGGGATGTCGCCGGCCTTGGTCGACTTCGGGTTCATGGCCAGCAGCGCGATGATGAAGCAGAAGACAAACGCAATCAGCATGTTGAACAACATGTCGTAGAACGGATCGACCTCCGGTTCACGGGCGTTGCGGCGCTGGCGCATGGGGCTCAGGCGGAGGCGCGCGACGCGACCGACAAACCGTGCTGCTGCGCGGCCGCCACCAGGTCGTCGGCAAAGCGGTCGAGCCGGGTCAGTTGCAGCCCGAGCAAGATGTTGCCGACCAGGCCCACCATGGTCGTCAACAGCGCGATGCCCAGCCCCGCGGTCAGGCTTTTCAGCAGTTCTTGCGACTGCGCCGGATCGAAGTTCTGGATCTGCCCGATCTGCAAGGCCAGCACCGAAAAGCCGATCACCTTGCCGAGCAGCCCCAGTTTCAATTGGATGCCGTTGACCCACCAGGCGGTCGAATGCGGGCCATGGGTACGCTCCAGCAGCAGGTCCAGCGGCGCGCCTTCTTCGCGCGGCGCGGCGCCGAGCGCGGCCCAGTAGTCGCTCGCCCAACCCGGTGCGCGCGCGGCGGCGGCCGAGCGCTCGCGCGCCAGTTCACGGGCGCGCGCGCCGCTCCAAAGTGTCGCAGCGGCAAACAACACGATGATGACGAGCGTGATGCCGGTGGGGTCGGAACGCAGCAGCAGCCCCCAGACGCCCTGTGCGCCGAGCAACCAGGCCGCGAACACGAACATGCCCGCCAGGGCCAGCCACTCGAACCACAACGGCTCGACCAGCGCCGGCCTGGGCAGCGAGCGGCCGGTCGGGGCAATCAACGCAGTACCTATCCTCATCCATCCCTTCTTTCGGGCAACGGTCGGCGTGTTGGAAGCCGACCGGGAGAGGAATTTTCGACAATTGCGGCGGTGCATCAACCCGCTGTTTGCCCTGTTCGGTCAAACCCTCAGCCTTGCCCTTGGTCGCGTTCGCTCCAATTGGGAACAGTTTTTACCCTCTTTGAACGACGCTCCCCGCACCCCTAAACTCGCCCGGATTGAATCGCAGGAGCC
This sequence comes from Methylibium sp., assembly GCA_043718725.1. GTDB lineage: Bacteria > Pseudomonadota > Gammaproteobacteria > Burkholderiales > Burkholderiaceae_C > LGRD01. Next base: position 1,914 of record JAYSVE010000130.1, on the reverse strand, counting down.
CGGCGTGACCTTGGTGCGACGATTGGCGCCCGGCCGCGACCGGGTGGCGCGGGGTCTGCTTTGCCTGGGTCTGGCCCTGGGCCTGGCCGCCCCGGCGGTGGCCGGCGTGCTGACCCGGGAGCGCTTGACCGAGTTGTTTCCGGCACCGTGGGTGGTCGGCGAGCAGCACACGGCGTTGCCGGTGTGGCCCATTTTCGAGCGCAGCGCCAAAGGCGTCGAGCCGGTGGCCCAGGCGTTCGAGACGGTCGATGTCGAACCCGTCAGCGGCTACGGCGGCAAGCCGCTGAACCTGCTGGTCGTGGTCGACCGCGATGGCAAGTTCCTCGACGTGCGCCTGGTCAGCCATTCCGAGCCGATTTTCATGTCGCCCGCCGGCACGGCCACGCTCAACGCCTTTGCCGGGCAATACAAGGGGCTGTCGCTGAACCACAGCATCCAGGTGTTGAGCCCGAAGGCGCAGCGCGTGCAAACCGAGACCACGGCGACCTTGCACGGCGTGACGGCCGGCACCGTGTCGGCGCTGGCGATCGACAAAAGCATCATGGAAGCGGCGGCCCAGGTCGCCCAGGCGCGCCTGGGCGAGCCCGGCGCCAAGCGGGCCCCGGCGCCACCCCGCGGCCCGAATGACCAGTACGAGCGCACCGGCTGGAACGCGCTGGTCGGAGCCCGGCTGGTGCAGAACATCGGGTTCAGCAACCGCGAGGTCGAGGCCCGATTCAAAGGCACGCCCGGTGCCGGGGCCGATGCCGAAGGAACCCTGCGCCCCGAAGGCCAGGCGGTCGATTTGTGGATCGCGCTGCTCGGCCTGCCCCAGGCCGGCCGCAACCTGCTCGATGCGCCGGGCTGGCACCAGGTGCGGACGCTGCGCGAAACCGGAACCCAGGTGTTCCTGTTGTTCGACAACGGCCGCTATCCGTTGAAAGTCAACCCTCGATCGGCGCGCAGCCTGAGCCTGGTGGTGCAACAGAACGGGCGCGAGTTCGCCCTGCGCGAGCTCGCCTACGAGCACGGCCTGTTGCTGACCGGCCAGCGCTCGGGCGTCGGCGCGGAGGCGAGCCCGCGCCTGCTGGCCACCGAGCCCGGCGCGAGACTGGCCATCGAGCAGCCCATGACCGTCGTGCTGCGCCCCTCGCGCCACTTGGGCGATGGCCCGCGGCAGCGCGTCCAGACCGAGTTCGGCCACCGCTTCGACATCCCGAATCTCGCGGCCTACCAGCCGCTGCGCGAGACGCCTCGCTGGCTCAAGGTGTGGGAGCAGCGCCAGGCGCATCTGTGGACGCTCATCGCCGGCCTGCTGGTGCTGAGCCTGGCGCTGGCACGCCAGGGCTGGTTGAGCGCCAAGCCAAAGCGGCTGGCCACGTTTCGCGTCGCCTACCTGGTGTTCACGCTGGTCTTCATCGGCGCCATCGCCCAGGGCCAGTTGACGATCGTCAACCTCACGTCGCTGATTGAAGCCCTGAGCGCCGGCCGCAGCGCCGACTTCCTGCTCGCCGATCCGGTGGCCGTGCTGCTGTGGGGCTTTGTCGGCATCACACTGTTCGTCTGGGGGCGCGGCACCTTCTGTGGCTGGCTCTGCCCGTTCGGGGCTTTTCAGGAGCTGCTCAGCCTGGTCGCCAAGAAGCTGGGCTGGAAACCGAAACACCTGCACACCCGCATCGATGCGGCACTCAAGTGGGTCAAGTACGTGGCGCTGGCGCTGATCGTCGCCGCCGCATTTGTGTCGGCGCCGTGGACCGCGCGCTTCGTCGAGATCGAGCCGTTCAAGACCGCCATCAGCATGAACTTCCAGCGCGAATGGCCCTACGTCGCCTGGGCCGCCGTGTGCCTGGCCGCAAGCGTCTTTGTCTACCGCGGTTTTTGCCGCTACCTGTGCCCGCTCGGCGCCGGCCTGGCGCTGCTGGGCCGGTTGCGCCT
>JAYSVE010000129.1:0-5167 GCA_043718725.1 Methylibium sp. | reverse complement strand
TGCCTTCCTGCTCTCGCTCGTCTGCGGGTTGGCGCAAGCCGACGCCGTTGACACACTCAAAGATTTCGTGCGCGAAGCGAAGACGGGGCGCGCGGCCTTTGCGCAGACCGTCACATCGCCGGACGGTGTCAAGAAAAAGAACTCGAGCGGCACCTTCGAGTTCTCTCGACCGAACCGCTTCCGTTTCGCCTACCTCAAGCCGTTCGAGCAGTTGATCGTCGCCGATGGCCAGAAGGTCTGGATCTTCGATGCGGACTTGAACCAGGCCAGTTCGCGCAAGCTGTCCTCGGCCCTGGGCAGCACACCCGCGGCCCTGCTGGCCGGCGGGTCGTTGGAAACCGACTTCGAACTCTCGGCGTTGCCCGCCAAAGACGGTCTTGAATGGGCCCAGGCGCTGCCGCGCACCAAGGACGGTGCGTTTCAGTCAATGCGGGTGGGCTTCAAGGGCAAGGATCTCGCCGCCGTGGAAATTGTCGACAGTTTCGGCCAGCGTTCCCTGCTGCAGTTCAGCCAGTTCGTCGCCAACGTCAACTTGCCCGCCGAAGGCTTCAAGTTCACACCGCCGACCGGCGCCGACGTGATCGAGCAGTAGGTTTGTTCGGTCGACGACGCGGCGCGGTCACTCTGGCGCGCGTTGGGTCGGTGACGGGCCGGGGCGTCCTCAAGCCTGACCCGCGTTCACGGCCTGCGGCGCCCCCTGCACGGCGAGTCTGCCGCTGCGCCCTGGCACCGTGCCTGATTCGATCAAATGCCTGGGGAGTGGCGCTGCCGAGCGGTCGCCGCACAGGTCGCCCAGCGCAACCAGCGTGTGACCCTGGGCGCGCCAGCCGGCGATCAGGCGTTCAAACGCCGGCCGCAGTTTCATGCCTTCCAGTTCCGCATGCAGCGTGTAGACGTGGTCTTGCAGCGCGGCGTCGGTGAGAGCCAGCAGCGGCAGGTGCACCGTCTGCTCGGTGATGCCATTGAGGCCGATCAGTTCATCGAGCGTGGGCAGCGTCGTCGGAAGCTGCGGCGGGCCGATCACCTCGCCATTGGCGGCGACCGGAATGAACGGATGCGTTCCGCGCGTGTCGGAGGCCAGCTCGATGCCGAGTGCAAGCTCGGCGCGGGCCGCGGCTTCGTTGAATTGCCAGCCGGCCGCACCGTGCAGCCGGGCCGGCGCGCCGAACACTTCGGCAAATCGGTCGGTGGCGCGGCGCATTTCTGACTCGGCCCATGCCGCATCGCGCTTGACCAGGAAATCTTGCCAGCGCACGTGGTCCCAGCAGTGCACGCCCATCTCGAAACCGGCGTCGCGCGCGGCCCGCAGTGTCGCGGCTTCGCGCTTGCCGATGTCGGGGCCCGGCAGCAGGCTGCCATAGAGCAGCGTGCGCAGGCCATAGTGCTCAAGCACCGAGGTTCGCGAGACCTTGCGCAGAAAGCTCGGGTTCAGCGCACGCAGCACGGCTCGGCCGGTGTGATCGGGCCCGAGGCTGAACAGGAAGCTGGCGCCCGCGCGCGCCGCGCCGAGCAGCCTCACCAGCGCCGGCACGCCTTCGCGCGTGCCACGCCAGGTGTCGACATCGACCTTCAGCGCGATGCGCGCCATGGCGTCAGCCTGAAACCTTGCCCGAGGGTCTCGGACGCTGCGCGAAACCACGGCGCCGCGGGCTGGCACCGGGCACCACAAGGGGCATCGACCGCATCAAACATCCGGCCTAGCTCGCCAGGTCGGCGGCCGCGTCGACGGGGTTGCGGTAATACTCGAACAACGCGGCCAGCGCCTGCTCCATGCCCACCATGGGTTGCCACGCCAGATCGGCCATGGTCTGGGTGATGTCGGGCACGCGGTGCAGAACGTCCTGGTAACCGCCGCCGTAGTAGTCGGCCGAGGCCACGTCGATCAAGCGCACCCGCGCCGCGTTCTCACGGTACTCGGGGAGGTTTGACGCCAGCGCCAGCATCATGCTGGCCAACGTGCGGATCGAGTGGTTGTTCATCGGGTTGCCGATGTTGTAGATCTTCGCGTCGGCGACACCCCCGGCATTGGCGATGATCTTCACCAGCGCGGCGATGCCGTCGTCGACATAGGTGAAGGCGCGCTTCTGGTTGCCGCCGTCGACCAGCTTGATCGGCTCTCCGCGCACGATGTGGCCGAGGAACTGCGTGATGACGCGGCTCGACCCTTCCTTGGGCGTGTGCAGGCTGTCCAGCCCCGGGCCGATCCAGTTGAACGGCCTGAACAGCGTGTAGCTCAGGCCTTCTTGCATGCCGTAGGCGTGGATGACGCGGTCCATCAACTGCTTGGAGCAGGCGTAGATCCAGCGCGGCTTGTTGATCGGCCCGTAGACCATGTTCGAGGTTTGCGCATCGAAGGCGTCGTCGCCGCACATGCCGTAGACCTCGCTGGTCGATGGGAAGACGATGCGCTTGCGGTATTTGACACAGTGCCTGACGATCGGCAAGTTGGCCTCGAAGTCGAGTTCGAACACCCGCAGCGGCTCGCGCACATAGGTCGCGGGCGTGGCGATGGCCACCAGCGGCAGCACCACGTCGCATTTGCGCACGTGGTATTCGATCCACTCCTTGGTGATCGTGATGTCGCCCTCGAAGAAATGAAAGCGCGGGTGTTTCATCCACGGCGAAACGCGGCCGGACTGCATGTCCATGCCATACACCTCCCAGTCGGTGGTTTCGATGATGCGGTGGGTCAGGTGGTGGCCGATGAAGCCGTTGACACCGAGGATCAGTACTTTGAGCATGGGCACAGGAGGGGTTGGGGGAAGGGGCTGCGCGCTCAGGCGTCAGCACGGACCGTTCGGCTGCCGAATCGGTTTTCAAAACGACAGGCATCGAGCACGTTGGGGTCGCCCGCAAGGCGTGCCGACAGAACTCGCAGCGCGCCGCCGTCGGCGCCCACAAGCCACAGTTGCGACGCCACGCTCAGCAGGCGCAGGCCCGTGCCCCGGCCCGCCACAAAGGGCGGCGCCGGCGCATGCTGGGTGCGCTCGACGATGACGCGCTGCCCATTGAGTTGCACGAACGCACCCGGGTAGGGCGGCGCCAGCGCGCGCACCAGGTTGTGGATCTGTTCGGCGCTCGCGTCGTTGGCGATGCGTCCGTCCTCGGGCCGGCGCCCGCCAAAGTAGCGGCCCCGAGACAAGTCCTGCGCGGCGAAGGCGGCGCTGCCGTCGATCAACCGCGGCAGGCTGCGCGCCAGAACGATCTCGGCCGCAACGACGACCTTGTCAAACACCTCGCGGGCGGTGTCGTCACCGAGGATGGGCACGGCGCACTGGTCGACGATGGCGCCGTTGTCCGGCTTCTCGTTCATCACGTGCAGCGTCGCGCCGGTCTCGGGTTCGCCGTGGATCACGGCCCAATTCACCGGCGCGCGGCCGCGGTACTTGGGCAGCAACGAGCCGTGCAGGTTGAACGCGCCGAGCTTGGGCACGGCCAGCCAGGAAGCCTTCAGCATGTGCCGGTAGTAGAACGAAAATAGCAAGTCAGGTCGGGCCGCCTGTTCCAGCGCCAAGGCCACAAACTCCGGCGTGTTCGGGTCGATCGGCGCGATACAGCGCAGACCATGTTCGTCGGCCAACTCGGCCACGCTCGCAAACCAGATGTTCTCGCCAGGATGGTCGCGGTGGGTGACGACCAGCGGGATCCGCACACCGGCATCGAGCAGCACGCGCAAGCAGCGCACGCCGACGTCGTGATAGGCAAACACGATGGCGCTCGGTGGGGTGGCCCGGCGGCTCATCAGGCAACCTCCGTGCTGCGCACTGCGGTATTCGCCTTGGGAGCGGCCCGGCGGCTCATGGCAAGCGCTCCAGGATCGCGTTGATCACATAGCGTGGCCTGGCGCGCACCTCTTGGTAGATCCGCCCGACGTACTCGCCCAGCAGGCCGATGCCGAACAGCGCCAGCCCGATCATCAGAAACACCAGCGCGAACAGCGTGAACACGCCGCCTTCCTCCGGGCCGAGCACAATCCGCCGTCCGAACAGCACCATGAACAGCATGCCCGACAGCAGCGACACCACCAGGCCGAGCATCGAAAACACCTGCAGCGGCACCACCGAGAAGCCGGTGACCAGATCGAAGTTCAGGCGGATCAGGCTGTAGAGCGAGTACTTGGACTCGCCGGCGTGGCGTTCTTCGTGGCCGACGATCACCTCGGCCGGCTTTTGTGAAAACTGGTAGGCCAGCGCCGGGATGAAGGTGTTCATTTCGTTGCACTGGTTGATCAACTGCACCACGTCGCGGCTATAGGCGCGCATCATGCAACCCTGGTCGGTCATTTCGATGTGCGTGAGGCGCCAGCGCAACCGATTCATCGTGCGCGAAGCCCAGCGCCGCCACGCCGAGTCGTGCCGGTCGCGCCGGATCGAACCCACGTAGTCATGGCCGGCGTCCATGGCGGCCAGCAGCAAGGCAATGTCTTCGGGTGGGTTCTGCAGGTCGGCGTCCAGCGTGACGATGCGCTCGCCGCGGCAATGCTCGAAGCCCGCCAGGATGGCGCGGTGCTGGCCGAAGTTCGCGTTGAACAGGATCACCCGCGTCACTTCGGGGCGGCGCTCGAACTGCGCCGCCAGCAACGCCGCCGACCGGTCGCGGCTGCCGTCATTGATGAAGATGATTTCATAGTGCACGCCGAGCGCGTCGAGCGCCGGGTACAGGCGCTCGAACAGGCCGGCCAGGCCCGGCTCTTCGTTGTAGACCGGAACGATCACGCTCAACGCAGGCGGGTTTGCGCTCGACCTGGGCTGCCGCGCCGGCAACTGCAATGGTCCTTGAATCGGCATGGTCAGGCTCCGCGCATGGCCTGGACGGCCTGCGCGACCGCGGCACACACGCGATCCACGTCGTCGTCCCGCATGGCCGCGAACAGTGGCAGGGTGAGCGTGCGCATGCCGATGTCCTCGGCCACCGGAAAGTCACCCGGCTTGTGGCCACGCTCCCGGAACATCGTGAACAGGTGCATCGCCGGGTAGTGCACGCCGACGCCGATGCCTTGCGCCTTCATGGCTTCGATGAAGGCGCCCCGCCGAGGCGCCATCGGGCGGGGCAGCAGCGGCTGGAACATGTGCCAGTTGCTGTGGACAAAATCGGCCGGCGGAAGCTCGAAGCCCAGCCCCACGGGCCATTGCTCGAAGTAGCGCCTGGCCAACAAGGCGCGGCGCGC
>JAYSVE010000128.1:0-5168 GCA_043718725.1 Methylibium sp. | reverse complement strand
CGGCTTGCTGGACGAGTTGATCGTGCAGGTCGGCTCGGTCACGCTGGGCGCGGGCCGGCCGCTGCTGCCGCGCCAGATTGCCTTCCCGCCGCTGCGGCTGCTGTCGGTGAATCAGGTCGGGACCGGGTTCGCCGAGTTGCGTTACGAAGTTCCGCGCCGAACCTGACCCCAACCGGCATGCCGACCGACGCATGCAACCGACGGCCCGCTTCCAGGCGGTGGCGACAAGAAGGCCTGGGCATTGTTGAACGCCTTGACAAGGCGGACTTGAGGTATGTTGCCGAGCTTGCGCGACAGTCTTGACGCTTCCATTGACCCGGGTGCCCATGTCAAACAACCTCTGCCGCATCACCGCGGTGGCGCTGCCGGTTGAGTCCGAGCTTGCTCGCTGCTACGAATCGACCCACCTTGCGGACGCCTATGCCATTCAACTCCCGTTCGGCTCGTCCACGCGCCCGGAACTGCTGGCGAACTTCATCTTCGCGAACCCGGCGCGCTGGGTCATCCAGCTCATGAAAGTCCGTGACGTTCTCGTTTCCGGATTCGGGCTCAAGACGTCTGATCAATCGGCGCGCGCGAAACCCGATGGCAAGGCCAGGCGCGTCGGGATCTTCCGCATCTACAACACGAACGCGCACGAGATCGTTCTGGGCGAAGACGACCGCCATCTGGACTTCAGGCTGTCGGTGCTCTGTACTGCGCCGCCGTCACCGCTGGGGCAGCATCGCCTGACGCTTTCAACGGTGGTCCATTGCCACAATCGCCTTGGCCGTCTGTACATCCTTGTCATCGCGCCGTTTCATCGCGCCGTGGTCAAGTCCTTTCTGCGTCGAGCGGCACGGTCGGGCTGGCCAAACGCCTCGAAGGCGTCGGGGCCGCTGGATGCGGAGCGCGGCGCGTCCGGCAATCCGGCATGAAGGCACCGTCTTCGCGTGCCATGAAGGCATGGACCAACGCCGCCAACGCCGCCAACGCCGTCGTGGCCATCAAGCTTGCGCACACCATCGCATGGGCGTTTTTCGTGGCTTGCATTCTCGCCATCCCGTTCGCCTCCTGGCACGGTGACCACCGTGCCGCGGCGTGGCTGGCGGCCATCGTGTTCATCGACGTCGCTGCGCTGCTGCTCAACCGCTGGCGCTGCCCGCTCACGTCGCTGGCCGCCCGCTACACAGACGATCGGCGCGACAACTTCGACATCTACCTTCCGCAGTGGCTGGCCAGGCACAACAAGCTCATTTTTGGCACGCTTTACGTTGCCGGCATGGTATTTGCGCTGGCGCGCTGGGCATGGCCGACCCACTAGCGTCTCGCCCCCGGGCGCCGGGGCGCCGCAGGCGCTGGCTGATTGGCGTTGCCGGGGTCGCGCTTCCACCCGCCGCCGATTGCGTTGGCCGAGTTGCCGGTCATCGATGCGCTGCTGATCACGCACGACCACTACGACCACCTCGACATGCGGACCGTGCGCCACCTGGCCGGCCGCGGCAGCCTGTTCTTCGTGCCGCTGGGCATCGGCGCGCACCTGCAGGCCTGGGGTGTGGCCGCCGCGCAGGTGCGCGAGATGGAATGGTGGCAGGAGCTGACGCTGCGCGGCGTGCGCATCGTCTCGACACCGTCGCGCCACGACTCGGGCCGTGGCCTGACGGACAGGAACGCGACGCTGTGGGGCTCTTGGTCGGTGGTCGGTGCGCGCCATCGCTTCTACGTCAGCGGCGACACCGGCTATTCCGACCACTTTCGCGGCATCGGTGAACGGCTGGGCCCGTTCGACCTGAGCTTCGTCAAGATCGGCGCCTATGGGCCCGGCGCGCCCTGGCTCGACATTCACATGAGCGCCGAAGACGCCGTTCGCGCGCACCGCGACCGCCACCCGACTTGCCACCGTTGGCTTTGATGTGGCGTAAGGTAGATGCCAGGCCCAGGGTGTCTACTACCGGCCTCTGGCATTTCAACCCGCAAGGAGACTAAGGCATGAGCAAGCGTGATGTGGTGGTTCTGGGCGCAGCCCGGTCGGCGATCGGCACCTTTGCCGGCGCGCTGGCCGACATCGAACCGGCCGAGCTGGCCGGCACCGTGATGAAAGAAGCGGTCAAGCGCTCGGGCGTCGACCCGAAAGCGATCAACTACGTGACCGTGGGCAACACCATTCCTACCGACAGCCGCTTTGCCTACGTGGCGCGGGTCGCGTCCATCCAGGCCGGCCTGCCGATGGATTCGGTGGCCATGTCGGTCAACCGGCTGTGCTCGTCGGGCTTGCAGGGCATCGTCACGACGGCGCAGAACATCTTGCTCGGCGACTGCGACTACGGCGTCGGCGGCGGCGTCGAGGTGATGAGCCGGGGCGGCTACCTGTCGCCGGCGATGCGCAGCGGCGCACGCATGGGCGACACCAAGCTGATCGACATGATGGTGGCCACACTGACCGACCCGTTCGGCGTCGGCCACATGGGCATCACGGCCGAGAACCTGGTCACCAAGTGGGGCATCACCCGCGAAGAGCAAGACGCGCTGGCGGTCGAGTCGCACCGGCGCGCCGCCCTGGCGATCGCCGAGGGGCGCTTCAAGTCGCAGATCGTGCCCATCGTCAAACAGACCCGCAAAGGCGAGGTGGTGTTCGACACCGACGAGCATGTGAAGTCCGGCACCACGCTGGAAACGCTGGCCAAGATGAAGCCGGCCTTCAAGAAGGAAGGCGGCTCGGTGACCGCCGGCAACGCCTCGGGCATCAACGATGGCGCGGCCTTCTTCGTGCTGGCCGATGCGGCGGTGGCTGCCGCCGCCGGCCACAAGCCGATGGCGCGGCTGGTGTCCTATGCGGTGGCCGGGGTGCCCAACGAAATCATGGGAGAAGGGCCGATCCCGGCCACCAAACTGGCGCTCAAGAAGGGCGGCCTGCGGCTGGACCAGATGGACGTGATCGAGAGCAACGAGGCCTTTGCCGCCCAGGCCATTGCGGTGGCGCGCGGGCTGGAGCTGGACATGAAAAAGACCAACCCGAACGGCGGCGCGATTGCGCTGGGCCACCCTATCGGTTGCTCGGGCGCCTTCCTGGCCACCAAGGCGGTGTTCGAACTGCACCGCACCGGCGGCCGCTACGCGCTGGTGACCATGTGCATCGGCGGCGGCCAAGGCATCGCCGCTGTGTTCGAACGCCTTTAAGCGCCCCAAGGCCGGCCGGGGCCGGCCACCATCCGGCAAGCATGCCGGATGGCCCTCGCCAGGCGCTGGCCTCGGCTTCGGCGCGCCCCACTGGCAGGCTTCGCGCGGTGGGCCTCCAGCCCGCGGCCGCCGGGTGGGCTTACGCGTCTCGCCACAATCCCCACACCGACCACAGCAACGGCAGCGCCAGCGCCGCGAAGGCGATGCCCAGCGAGCCGGACCACATGCCCAGCGCCCCGAACAAGGGCGGGCCGATCACGACGCCGAAGAAGGTGAAGAACAGGCTGCCGGCGGTGGCCATGGCCGCCTGGTGCTGCGGCACCCGCCGCGCCACATTGGCCAGGAACACGCCGTTCCAGCCGACGGCCGTGGCGCCATACACCGCCATCAGCAGCACGACGCTCTGCGTCGCGGTGTCGGGCTTGAGCAGCGCCATCAGGGCGCCGCACAGCGCCATCGCCATGGCCAGCCCGAGCAAGGTGCCACGCGCGCTGCCGCGCCGGTCGGCGACCCAGCCCCAGACGATGCGGCCGACCACCCCGCCGATTTGCGACACCGTGAGCGCGGCGCCGGCGGCGATCAATCCCCAGCCCAGTTCGCCGTGTAAAAACGTCACCGCATACGAGGTCAGGCTGACCTGTACGGCCGAGAACACCATGGTCGCCAGTGCCAGCCGCCGCAACGCCGCGTGGCCCAGCACGAGACGCACCGGGGCCAGGGTCTGCGCGAGCGACGGCAGCGGGCTGCGCGGGTCGCGCCAGGCGTCGAGCCGGCCACGCAGCCAGGCCGCCAGGACGACGGCAACGATGCACAGCGCGGCGATCTGCGCCAGCGCCCAGCGCGTGCCGAAGGCCTCGAGCACCGGCGGCACCAGCAGCGCGGCCATGGCCCCGCCCAGCGGCACGCCGGTCTGCTTGACCGAAAACACCAGCGCATAGCGCTCGGGGGGCGTCGCGCGAGCCAGCATCTCCGAGCTGGCCGGCGTGATCGGCCCGTAGCCCAGGCCGATCAGCACCGCGCCCAGCCCGGCCCACAGCGGCTGGGCGGTGCTGACGAGCAGCACGCCGGCCGCACTGGCCGCCAGCGCCACCTGGCTGGTGCGAATCGGGCCCCAGCGCCCGACCAGCGTCGCGCCCCACTGGCTGGCGAGCATGGCCGCCAGGTAGACGATCGCGACATAGATGCCGACCACCACGCTGCCGGCGCCCAGTTCGGTCAGCAGCCGGGGTGCGGCCACGGTCGGCGCGATCAGCGCGGCCGAAGCGGCCGACTGGATCAACAAGGTGACCGGCAGCGTGGCGCGCAGGTCGCGCGCCGTGCCCGCGGGCGGGGCCATTCGCGAGGCGGGCTGGACTGGGTTGGTCATGCCCCGAGGCTACACGGGCGGCGCGCCGACCCGCATGCGCAAGGGTCGCTGGCCCCGCCCGGGCCGCGTCGCTATCCTTGCACCATGCGCGCCGACCTGCCGTATCAGTTGCTGGCCGACACCGTGCTCGCCCTGCATGTCGCGGTGGTCGGGTTCGTGGTGGGCGGACTGGTGCTGGTCGTCGCCGGCAACCTGGCTGGCTGGCGCTGGGTCAATGCGCTGGGGTTCCGGCTTGCGCACCTGGGCGCGATCGCGGTGGTCGTGGTGCAGGCCTGGCTGGGTGCCACCTGCCCGCTGACCCACCTGGAAATGTGGCTGCGCGCGCAGGCCCTTGCCGCGACCTACAGCGGCGGCTTCATCGAGCACTGGTTGCAACGCCTGCTTTACCACGACGCCCCGGCCTGGGTGTTTGGGTGGGCCTACTCGGTCTTCGGCTTGCTGGTGCTGGCGACATGGTGGCGCTTCCCGCCCCGGCGCAAATGACGCTGCGCACCGGCCCGCGCAGACCGACCTTGCGGCGGCCCGCCCGGCCCGGCGGCCGGCGGCATCAACCGACGACGACTTCGCTGATCTGGATCACCGGGGCCAGGTCGGTGTAGTTGGCGAGGTCGGCCATGATCTCTTTGACGTGCGGGCCGAAGCCGCC
>JAYSVE010000127.1:0-12694 GCA_043718725.1 Methylibium sp. | reverse complement strand
TTGATTCGGTCCGCCGCGGCGGCAAATTCGTCTTCCGCCCGGACAAAGTCGTCATGACCTCGATTGCATATTTCCGAGGCGACGGCCAGCGCGGTGGTGATGTCGATGCCGTCGATGCGCATGAGGTCCACGCCGCACATCTGGAACAACCGCGTGCGCAGATCGAACTTCGGTGTGTTGCGGGCCTGGCCACGTTTCTTGCCCTTGACCAGCGGATCTAAGCCGCCGCCACCACCCGCGCCGCCTTTTGCATCACGTCCTGTGGCCTGCCCTTGCGGGCCCGTTTGCCCACAAAGGCGGCCAGCGCGGCGCCTTTGAGCAGCTCTTCTTTTGCCTTGCCGCCGCGTCCGGTGCCCAGGACCTGAAGGGTTTGCCCGAAGGCGGCCACGCTCACCAGCGCATCCTTGGCGTCCAGGTCGATCAAGGTCAAGCCACGCCCACCCTTGGGTTGGAGCTTCAGCTCGGCCAGGCCGAACACCAGCAGCCGCCCGTGCAGCGACAGGCAGGCAACCTGGTGCGCCGCGTCGATCACGCTGGGTGGCAGCGGTTTCTCATCGGCCTCCAGGCTCAGGAAGGCCTTGCCGCCCTTTTGCCGCGACACCAGGTCGGCCACCCGCGCCAGCAAGCCAAAGCCGCCGGTGCTTGCCAACAGCAGCGTTTGCGGCGCCGGGCCCGCCAGGTAGTGCACGACCTGGGTGCCGCTCTCCAGGTCGATCAGCGCGGTGATGGCCTGGCCGTCGCCACGCCCGCCCGGCAGCAGCCCCACGGCGGTTGAATAGACCCGACCGTTGGAGCCGAACACCAGCAGCACATCGACACTTCGGCAGTTGAAGGTTCCGTACATCGCGTCGCCGGCCTTGAAGGCCAGCGTGGCGGCATCGACCTCATGGCCCCTGAGGGCCCGCACCCAGCCCTTCATGCTGACCACGACGGTGACGGGCTCGTCGATGAGCTTGACCTCGGCGACGGACCTCTTCTCCTCCTGGATCAGCGTGCGGCGTTCGTCGCCATGCTGCCTGGCATCGGCCTCGATCTCCTTGACCACGGTTCGCTTCAGGCTGGCCGGGTTGCCCAGGATGTCTTCGAGCTTGCCTTGGTCGCCGCGCAGCTCCTTCAGCTCCTGCTCGATTTTGATGGCCTCCAGCCGCGCCAGTTGGCGCAGCCGGATTTCGAGAATGTCCTCGGCCTGCCGGTCGCTGAGCCTGAAGCGCGCCATCAACGCCGGCTTGGGCTCGTCGGCCGCGCGGATGATGCGGATCACCTCGTCGATGTTGAGCAGCACCAGTTGCCGGCCTTCGAGCACGTGGATGCGGTCCAGCACCCTGGTCAGCCGGTGCCGGGAGCGCCGCTGGACCGTGGCCATGCGGAATTGCAGCCATTCGCCGAGGATCTGGCGCAGGCTCTTCAACGTGGGCCGGCCGTCCAGGCCGATCATCGTCAGGTTGATCGGCGCCGAGCTTTCCAGGCTGGTGTGGGCCAGCAGCGTGTTGATCAGGTCGTTCTGGTCGATGCGGCTGGTCTTGGGCTCGAACACCAGGCGCACCGCGGCGTCCTTGTTCGACTCGTCGCGCACCACGTCCAGCACCGCCAGCAGCGTGGTCTTGAGTTGCAGTTGCTCGGTGCCCAGCGTCTTCTTGCCGGCCTTGATCTTGGGGTTGGTCAGCTCTTCGACTTCTTCCAGCACCTTCTGGCTGCTGGTGCCGGGCGGCAGTTCGGTGACGACCAATTGCCACTGGCCGCGCGCGAGGTCTTCGATCTTCCAGCGCGCACGCACCTTCAGGCTGCCGCGGCCGCTGGCATACGCCGCCCGAATGTCCTCGGTGCTGCTGATGATCTGGCCGCCCGCTGGGTAGTCGGGGCCGGGGATCAGCGCCGCGAGTTCGTCGGCGCCGAGCTTGTCGTTCTTGAGCAGCGCCACCGCGGCGGCGGCAATCTCGCGCAGGTTGTGCGACGGCACCTCGGTGGCCAGGCCGACGGCGATGCCGCTGGCGCCATTGAGCAACACGAAGGGCAGGCGCCCGGGCAATTGTTTGGGCTCTTGCGTCGAGCCGTCGTAGTTGGGGACGAAGTCGACCGTGCCTTCGTCGATCTCGTCCAGCAGCAGCCGCGTGATCGGCGCCAGCCGGGCCTCGGTGTAGCGCATGGCCGCGGCACCGTCGCCGTCGCGCGAGCCGAAGTTGCCCTGGCCGTCGATCAACGGGTAGCGCTGGGAAAAGTCCTGCGCCATGCGCACCATCGCGTCATAGGCCGCCTGGTCGCTGTGCGGGTGAAAGCGGCCCAGCACGTCGCCGACGACGCGGGCGCTTTTCACCGGCCGCGCGCCGGTCGTGCCGCTGAAGCTCAGGCCCATGCGGTCCATCGCGTACAGGATGCGCCGCTGCACCGGCTTCTGGCCGTCGCAGACATCGGGCAGCGCGCGCCCCTTGACGACGCTCAAGGCATATTCGAGGTAGGCACGCTCGGCGTAATGGGCCAACGTGACCGCGTCGTCTGATGAAGGCGGTGGAGGCGGGGCCGGCGGCGCCGGGTCGAACAGATCGGGTTCAGTGCTCAAGGGGGGTCCTGCGTGCTGCGCAATCCGGAAAGCGCCCTTCGGCGGCGGCCCGGCGGGCTCATGTCTGCGATAAGGAGGAGGGATTCAAGATTCAGTGGTGGCCATGCGCCCAGCCCATCAGCACATCGCGCCCCTGCACCACCAGCGTGATGCGCGCGCCGACCGGCAGGCTCAGCTTGGTCGGGACATGGCCGAACGGCAGGCCGGTGAGGATGGGCGTTTTGGTGACCGAGCGAAGATGCTCGATCACGGTCTTCTGCGTATAGCCGCGGTCCATCGGCGACTTCTTGTAGTCGGTGAACGCGCCCAGGACGATTGCCTTCTGGGCGTCGAGCACCCCCGCCTGGTGCAGTTGCAGCAGGCCGCGTTCGATGCGGTACGGGTGTTCGTTGACATCTTCCAGAAACAGCACACCGCCCTTGATGCGCGGAAAGTGCCGCGTGCCCAGCATCGAATTGACCATGCACAGGTTGCCGCCCCACAACACGCCCTTGGCCAGCAGCCCGTCGAAACCGGCCTCGGTCCGAAAGCCCACGGCTTCGAGCTCGCCGGACATCGCCTCCATGAAGCAATCGCGCGTGATCTCGTCGACGGCTTCGATTCGCTTCTCACCGTGCTCGCCGGCTTCACGGCCGAAGTCAAAGCAGGCCATCGGGCCGGCCCAGGTGGTGCCCTGGGCGTGCGCCAGAAGGCCGAGTTGCAGGGTGGTCAGGTCGCTGTGCCCGACCCAGCGGGTGCCGCGCTCCACGCTGCGCGCGAGCAGGCTCCAGTCGATGCGGTCCAGCAGGCGCGTCAGGCCGTAGCCGCCGCGGGTGGCCATCGCGATGCTCGGGGCCGCGCTGGCCACGCGGTGCAGCGCCGCCAGGCGGGCCCCGTCGTCACCACCGAAACGCTGGTGTTTGAGCAACGCGGCTTCGTCGACCTGCACGTCGAAGCCCATCGCCTTCAGCCGCTTGACCGCCAGCCGCAACGGCGCCGCCTTGGCCAGCACGCCGGAGGGGGTGAACAGGGTCAGCAAGCTCATCTCCAGGATCAATCGGGTTGAGGCGGCGGGTCGATCTCGGTGACCTCGCCGGCAGGGATGGCGGGGACGTCGACGGTCGGCGAGGTCTCTTGCGGCGCTGGCGCGCGGCGCTGCCGGTAGCGCTCGCGGCGCTCGGCAAAGAAGTCGCGCAGCACCAGCCCGGATTCGTTGGCGAGCACGCCGCCGACCAGCTCGGTATGGTGGTTCAACCGCGACTGCTCGAAGAGGTTCAGCACCGAGCCGGCGGCGCCGGTCTTGGGGTCGGCGGCACCAAACACCACGCGCTTGAAGCGTGCATGCAGCAGCGCCATCGCACACATTGCGCAGGGCTCCAGCGTGATGTAGATCTCGCACTCGGGCAGGCGGTAGTTGGCGAGCAACTGGGCCGCATGGCGCAGCGCGACGATCTCGGCGTGCGCGGTCGGATCGTGTTCGGTGATCGGCCGGTTGTAGCCGGTGGCCAGCACCTGGCGCCCGGCGGGGGTGTCGCGCACGATCACCGCGCCCACCGGTACCTCGCCCACCAGCCAGGCGTTCTGGGCCTGGTCCAGGGCCAGGCGCATGCCGGCTTCGTCCTTCATTTCGATCTCGGACTTCATGCGCCGCCCTGCCCGGCCTGGCCCGGCCCCTTGGCCTGGCGCGCCTCCCAGGCCTGGCGGCGGGCCTCGCGCCGGGCGGTGTAGTCCGCGCGAACCTCGCAGACCCAGCGTTGTGGGTCGATGCGCTCCAGGGCGGTGGCGACGAGGGCGTTTTCGGGCGCCAGTTCAACGGCCTCGATCCGGTGGTAGGCGCGACCGAACCCGTCGCGTGCCAGCCAGCCGGCATCGACCAGCCAACGCCGCAATTCGACATGGTCGGTGGCCAGGAAGCCGCATTCGTCGACCAGGCAGCGCTTCAAGGCGGTGTTGACCTGCGCTTCGCTCAACCCAACGCCTTGCGGCAACGCGGTCCAGGCCAGGCCCAGCGCGGCGGATCGGTGCGTGGCCGGCAGGCCGCCCAAGGCCACGCCCTCCTTGACCACCAAACTCGCCAGCAGCGCCAGCGGCAGGCCGGCATCGGCGGCGGGCGCCGGGCCCGAACCGGTTGCGTCGTTCACTGCGCCGGTTCCAGCCGGGCGGGCGCTTGCCGCATGATCTTGTTCAGGTCGTCCTGGACCTTTTGCGGCAGTTGGCGGGGCGACGCTGTCGACACATCGCTTGCGCCAGGCAGGCTGGCCGCGCCGGCCTCCGGCAGCGGCACGCGCGCGCCAACCGATTGCAGTTGCGTGCGCGCGCTCAAACCGGTCAAGGCCAGCACCACCAGCAAGCCCAGCAAGCCCAGCGCCCCGAAGATCATTCGCATCGCATCACACCAGATCGCCGGCCCGCGGCGCGTGGCCCACGACCACAAGACGCCGTTGCCCTGGATTGGACGGTGGCCTTGGCGCGGTCACGGGGTGCATTGAGCGCGTCGTGGCGCAATGGACGGGCTGGCATGTGGGGATCGATGTCATCGCAACGGCCTGGAAACGGAATGTTCATGAGGGGTGGGATTTTGCACTGCCGGGCAACCGCCGCCGCGGGCCTTGAGGCAGCCCTCGCCCGGCACCTCAGGTCAGCAACACCAGTGCAACCAGCAGGCCGGCGCCGAGCAGGTTGTGCAGCAGCGCCAAGGCCAGCGGCAGCGACGCCTGGGTCATCAAGAGAGCGATCGCCACTTGCAGCGCCAGCAGCACCAACAGTGCGGCGCCAACCCGTGGCCGGCCTTGGCGCATGGCCGCAATGGCCAGCGGCACCAACAGCAGCGCCAGCACGGGCGCCAGGCCGCGGTGCAGCGCTTGCGCCAGCGCGCCGGCCGGGTTGACAGGCGGCGATGCGGCCAGCACCGGCTCGCGCCACGGATTGACCGTGTCCCAACCGACGCCGCTTGCGGCCCGGGCACACTCCAGCCAATCACTGCTGCAACTCAAGCCCGCGAACGAGGCGCTGACCAGCCCGCCAAGCGCCACTTGCGCCAGCAGCAACGCCAGCGCCCCGAGCACCCAGCCGCGCCGCCGCGGCGCGCGCGGCGCCTGGCCCGCCAGCGCGAGCCGGGCGCACAAGGCCAGCATGGCAAAGCCGCCGAGCAGGTTGCCCATGGTCACGGCCGGCACGCGCGCGCTGCTGCTCCAGCGCCCGAGCACGGCCAGCAACAGCGCCAGCACCAGCAGCGCAATTGCGAGTGCGCCTTCTCGCCCCAGCAGCGGCTTCGAACCCCAGCACACCATCACCATGATGATCACCAGCAGCAGGGCGATCACCGCGACGATGCGGTGCACCAGCCGCGCCGCGGCGGTGGCCGTTTGCGCGTCGGCGCTCAACCCCACCCCCTGCTGCAACTGGCGCAGGCTCTGGCCGTAACACTGCGGCCAGTCGGCGCAGCCCAGCCCGGCCTTGGACAAGCGCAGGTAGGCACTCAGGCTGATCACCACCAACACCATCACCGCGCACAGCAGCGCGAGGCGGCGCAGGAACCGGAGGCGGTGGTCGGTGGGGTTCACGGTCTGGGTGCGAGATGCCGCGAACGCAGCGGTGGCGCGCATGGTAGCGCGCACCAGGTGCGGGACCGGCGCCGATCGCGCCGCAAATAACTGCGATTTGTTGTCCTGCGTCAAGTCGGCCGTCGCGCTGCCTCAGCAGAATCTTTTCAGCCCGAGCGGCTGCTGCGCCCTGTCTGAGCGCAGCCACCTGAACGAGGAGACGCCATGAGCGACCTGAACCAAGACCAAGAGCCGGTCCCGCTGATGCAGCAATTGCTCGACAACCCGTTCCTGCTGCTGTTCCTGGGCGTGATGATTCCGATGCTGGTCTACACGCTGTGGGGGGTGATCGACATCCTGACGATCCCGTTGGCCAAGTAAACCAAAGGACTCCCCAATGAGCGCCATCCTGCCCCCGTCGGAACGCCTGTGGTGGAAACACCCGCTCGACCGTGTTGAAGGCACCTGGATCGCGATCGCGCTGATCTGGTGCCTGGTGATGTTTTTCATGATGGTCGGCTGGCACCTCTACGGCAAACAGAACCTGTCGACCGAGACCTACCGGACCACGCCCGAGAAGTTCGCGGCCAAGGCCCAGGCGATGGTCGACAAGTACACCGTGCGCACCGAAACCGCCGACAAGGTGCCGGTGGTCGCACCGCCGGCCGGCAGCGACGTCTACATGATCGCGCGGCTGTGGAACTTCTGGCCGATCCTGGAGCTGGAAAAGGACAAGACCTACAAGCTGCACCTCACGGCGATGGACTACAACCACGGCTTTTCGCTGCAGCCGGCCAACATCAACATCCAGATCGTGCCGGGCTACGAGCATGTGGTGACGGTCACCCCCAACCAGGCCGGCACCTACTCGGTGGTGTGCAACGAATACTGCGGCATCAACCATCACACGATGGTCGGGCGCATCTACGTCAAGTAGCTGGAGCTTGCCATGCGACGAATCCACTCAACGCGGCGGGCCGACCGCCGGGCCGCTCCCAAGCCGGCCCGCATCCCCTCGGGGGATCGGCCGAGGTACTCCTTGGACGAGGGGCTGTCATGACCACCTACCGGACCTGCCCGCGCTCGGGCCTGCAATTCGAAGCCAATGCCGAAAAGCTGATGCTGGCCAACGCCGTCGCGGCGGTGGTGTTTCTGCTGATCGGCGGCATCCTGGCCATCGGCGTGGTGCTCACGCGCTGGCCCGCCGTGCACTGGCTGGAGGCCGACACCTTCTACCAGGTGCTCACCGCGCACGGCATCGACATGCTGATCTTCTGGATCATCTTCTTCGAGATCGCGGTGCTGTACTTTTGTTCGTCGACGCTGCTGCGCTGCCGGCTCGCGACGCCGAACCTCGCCTGGCTCGCCTTCGCGCTGATGCTGATCGGCGCGGTGACCAACAACGTGGCCGTCTACCAGGGCGGCTCCAGCGTGATGATGACGTCTTATGTGCCGATGATGGCCGCGCCGTCGTTCTACCTGGGCCTGATTCTGTTCGCCGTCGGCGCGCTGATCGGCTGCTTCGTGTTCCTGGGCACGCTGGTGGTGGCCAAGCGCGACAAGACCTATCAGGGCTCGGTGCCGCTGGTGACCTTCGGTGCCATCACCGCCTGCATCATCGCGGTGTTCACGATCGCCTCGGGCGCGATCATCCTGATACCCACCTTCCTGATGTCGGTGGGCATCGTCAAGGCGGTCGACCCGCTCATCTACCGCACCATCTGGTGGGCCTTCGGCCATTCGTCGCAGCAGATCAACGTGGCGGCGCATATTTCCATCTGGTACGCGGTGGCGGCCATCGCCTTCGGTGCCAAGCCGATGAGCGAGCGCGTCAGCCGCGGCGCCTTCCTGCTGTACATCCTGTTCCTGCAACTGGCCAGCGCACACCATCTGCTGGCCGACCCGGGCCTGTCCACCGGCTGGAAGGTCGTCAACACCAGCTACTTCATGTACTTTGCGGTGCTGGCCTCGATGATCCACGGCCTGACGATCCCCGGTGCGATGGAAGTGGCGCAACGCGCCAAGGGCTACAACAAGGGCCTGTTCGAATGGCTGCGCAAGGCACCCTGGGGCAACCCGGTGTTCTCGGGCGTGTTCATTTCGCTGATCGGCTTCGGTTTCCTGGGCGGCATCTCGGGCGTGATGATGGGCACCGAACAGCTCAACATGCTGATCCACAACACCATCTATGTGCCGGGGCACTTTCATGCCACCGTGGTGATCGGCACCACGCTGACCTTCATGGCGCTCACGTACTTTCTGATCCCGGTGCTGTTCAAGCGCGAAATGATCAGCCCCACGCTGGCCAAATGGCAGCCTTACCTGTTCGGGTTTTCGATGTATTTCTTTGTGCTGGTGATGATGGGCGCCGGCACGCTGGGGGTCTCGCGCCGCCACTGGGACATGGCGTTCAGCGGCGCGGCGCTCGCCTATCAATGGCCCGGCGCGGCCTACCTGATGATGGGTCTGGTGGGCATTTCCGGCGTCGCCGCGATTGCCGGCGGTGCAATCTACATCTACGTCACGGTCGGCTCGCTGCTGTGGGGCAAGAAGCTGGACGCGGGCGCGCCGTCGCCGAAGTTCACGCCGATCCCGCCGACCGCGCCGACCGTCGTGGCGCAGAGCTACGGCTCGGCCGGCTTCGCCGCACCCGGCACCTTCATGCTGGCGATGGTGTTCCTGGTGGCCTTCGTGTTGTATTACTTCATCAACTGGAAGTACCTGTCGCAGGTCTGGGGTTTGAGTTGAGGGCGGCGCCCGAAGGACCATCGCAATGAACTCGACCACCCTCGCCCACCGCACCCCGCGCAGCGCGGCGCAGACCGCGCGCCTGGTGCTCGGGCTGTTCAAGCTGCGCATTGGCGTGATGATCATGATCAGCGCGCTGGTCGGCCTGGCGGTCACTCCCGGTGCGGCACTGAACCTGTTGCAGGGGATCGTGTTGGCGCTGGCAGTGCTGGTGGCGTCGGCCGCGGCAGGCGCGTTCAACCAGTACTACGAACACGACACCGACCGCCTGATGGCGCGCACCCGCACGCGCGCTTTCGTCACCGGCGCGCTGCCCCACAGGCCCGCATGGCTGCTGCTGATCGGCGGCTTGCTGATTGCTTCGGTGGGCGCGGCATGGTGGGTGCTCAACGGCATGGCGGCGCTGTTCGTCTTTCTCGGCGCGTTCACCTACGGCGTGGTCTACACGGTGTGGCTCAAGCAGCGCAGTTGGACCAACATCGTCGTCGGCGGGCTGGCCGGCAGTTTTGCGGTGCTGGCCGGCGCGGCCGCCGCCGACCCGACGCTGGGGCCGCTGCCGCTGCTGCTTGCGCTGGTGTTGTTCCTGTGGACACCGCCGCACTTTTGGAGCCTGGCCATTGCCAACCACGCCGACTACGCGGCCGCCGGCGTGCCGATGCTGCCGGTCGTGGTGGGCAACCAGCGCGCCGCGCGCATCGTGTTTGCGAGCACGGCCGCGCTGGTGGGTGTGTCGCTGCTGCCGGGGTGGTTCGGCGCCGGGCCCGTGTACATGGCCGGCGCCGCGATCGGCGGCTTGCACTTCCTGCACAAAGCCTGGGCGTTGGCGCGCGCACCCAGCCGCAAAACCGCGATGGCTTCGTTTTTTGCATCGCTGCTGCAGCTCAGCCTGGTGCTCGGCGCGGCCAGCATCGACGGGCTGATCCGGTAAGCGCGGGTGCCCATGAACCCGCGCGGCCGGCCAGGTCCGATCCATGCGCCGGCGCGGTGGCTGTGGCTGGTGCACGGGTTGCTCGGTTTGTGGCTCGCATGGGCCATGCCGGCCGCGGCATTGCCGTCGCCTGTCGGCACGCCGCCCGGCCAGCCGCCGGTGGTGATCGCCGAGCCGCAGGATGCCGTGCCGCCCGCACCCACGCTGGACCGCAGCGAAGCGCTGCGGACCAGCCAGGCCGCGATCGGGCGCCTGCTCGGCGAGCATGTGCTGCTCGACCGCCAGGGCCGGCCGGTGCGGCTGGCAAGCCTGCGCGGCAAACCGCTGTTGGTGAGCTTTATCTACACCGGCTGCTTCCAGGTCTGCCCGACCAGCACGCGCTCGCTGCAGGAATCCATGCAGCCGCTGTACAAGGTTTTCGGCGCGCAGCACTTCAACGTGGTCAGCATCGGCTTCAACCAGCCGGCCGATTCGCCGCAGGCCATGCGCGCGTTCGCCGCGCAGTACCGCATCGACGAGCCGAACTGGGAGTTCCTGAGCCCGCCGCCGGTGACGGTGGACGCGCTGACCCGCGACTTCGGCTTCAGCGCGCTGGCCACGCCGGCCGGCTTCGACCATGTGCTGGGCGTGACCGTGGTCGATGCGCAAGGCAAGATCTACGCGCAGGTGTACGGCGAACGCATGACGCCCGACCAGCTCGGCGAACCGCTGCGCCTGCTGTTGCGCGGTGCGCCGATGCCGCCGCAACTGGGCCTGGCCGAGTTGATCGAGCGGGTGCGAATCATCTGCACCGTCTACGACCCCGCCACCGGCACCTACCGCTACAACTACGGGCTGATCATCGAGATCGCCGGCGGCGTGACCTTCATGATCGCGATGATCGTGTTCTTCGCGCTGGAGTGGCGCACGCGCCGGCGCGCGCGCCGCGGCCGGCCAGCGTCCGCGCTGCCGGTGGCTGGGGTGTCACGTTGAAGGAGCACCGGAATCGCAGCGCGCGCGAGGTGATGCTGACCGGATACCGGCGCCTCGAACATGGCTTCGACGCGGTGTTCGGCGCGGCGCGCAATCCGCTGCGCCACCTCGGCGCGCAAGGGCTCGCGGCGTTGAAGGCCGAGCACAGGATCGTCGCGTTCGGCTGCAACCGCGGCGCGCGCGTGGCCAGCCTCGCCGCGCCCGATGTCGCGCCGATCAGCCTGATGTGCATCGGCCTGCTGCCACCCGCGTTCATTGAATACGCGCTGCGCGACGGCGCCGCGGCGGTGCTGGTGAGCGGCTGCCGCGAAGGCGCTTGCGAGTTCCGCCTCGGCCAGCGCTGGGCGCAAGCGCGCCTGGCTGGCACGCGCGAGCCGCATCTGCGTGATTCCGTGGCGCGCGATCGGCTCGCCTCGGTCTGGGCCGATGCCGGCGACGAAGCCGCGCTGCACACCACGCTGAACCGGCTTCGCAACCTATTGCCAAGCAGCGCCGCCCCCGGCGCGCTCGCCACGCCGACCGGTCATGGCTGACAAAGTACCTCGCGCCCGAATGGCCGCCTGGCTCGGCCAGGCCTTGCTGTACGGGCTGTTCGTGCTCGTCATCGGCGTGTTCTCAAGCTGGCCGACGTACCGCCACCTCGCCAGCGACCAGGCGCTGATCAAGCTCAGCTTCAGCCACACCGGCAGGCCGGTGTCCGACTGCCTGCGGCAAACACCGGAACAACTGGCCAGGCTGCCGCCCAACATGCGCGCACCGACGCGCTGCCCGCGCCAGCGCTCGCCCATCGACGTCGAACTCGATGTCGACGGCCAGCCCGCGTTCCGGCATTCCGCCAAACCCTCGGGCTTGTCCAAAGACGGCGCGTCGTCCGTCTATCACCGCTTGCAGGTCGGAGCCGGCGCGCACCGCGTGGCCGTGCGCCTGAAGGACGACGTGCGCAGTGTCGGCTTCAACCATCAGCGCGAGGAAACCGTGACGCTGAAGCCGGCGCAGATTCTGGTGATCGACTTCGACGCCTCCACCCAGAAGATCACGCTGCAATGAACACGCTGCACCGCACGACGATGGTCCGGCCCCGCGCCGCCGTGGCGCGTTCGGCGGCCAGCGGCCACGCGCTGCCCGTGCCCACCGACGCGCGCCGTGCGTTGGCGCGCGGCTGGCTGTGGCTGGGGCTGCTGGCGCTGGTTGGCTCCGGGTTGTTCTCGGTGTTGCTGGTGCTGTCGCGCACACCGGGCTTGAATCGGGTGCTGCCGGTGGCGGACTTGTTTCGGGTCGCGCTGGTGGTGCACGTGGACCTGTCGGTGCTGGTCTGGTTCATCGCGCTGGCGGGGCTGCTGTGGAGCATCAATGGCACGTCGCGGCGACTGGGCTGGGGCTGGGCCGCGCTCAGCCTGTGTTCTCTGGGCGCGGCGCTGATGTCCCTGGCGCCGTTCGTCGGCAGCGGCGAGGCCGTCATGGCCAACTACATCCCGGTGCTCGATGGCGCGCCGTTCATCACCGGGCTGCTGGTGTTCGGCGCCGGCGTGGCGATGCTGGTGCTGCGCAGCCTGTTCACCGCGCCACGCATCGGCACGGCGTTCGGCGACGCCGGTGTGCTGCGCTTCGGCCTGAACGCCAGCGTGGTGGCCACCGCGGTGGCGCTGCTCGCGTTCGGCTGGTCGTTCTGGGTCTTGCCCCAATCCCTGGCCGGCAATGCGTACTACGAAATTCTGTTCTGGGGCGGTGGCCATGCCTTGCAGTTCACCTGGACGCTGCTGATGCTGGTCGGCTGGCTGTGGCTGGCGCAGGCTTGCGGTGCGCGCATCCCGCTCAGCCCGCGCGTCGTGCTGCTGCTGTTTGCACTCGCACTGGCCAGTGTCTTCATCACGCCTTACGCCTACCTGGCGTACGACGTCGCCAGCGTCGAACATCGCGCGCTGCACACCTGGGCGATGCGCTTTGGCGGTGGCTTGGCGATCTTCCCGCTCG
>JAYSVE010000126.1:0-2245 GCA_043718725.1 Methylibium sp. | reverse complement strand
AAGCACCGGCCGCCGCCACGCCGACGCAATTTGTGCTGACCGGCGTGGCCGCGCCAGACCGCTTCACCCTGGCCTCCACCAGCGGCCTCGCGGTGGGGGTGCCCGGCACCCTGGCGGCGCTGGACACGGC
This sequence comes from Methylibium sp., assembly GCA_043718725.1. GTDB lineage: Bacteria > Pseudomonadota > Gammaproteobacteria > Burkholderiales > Burkholderiaceae_C > LGRD01. The sequence goes on along the minus strand of JAYSVE010000126.1, from coordinate 2,115 downwards.
CCTGCATCATTGGGGCACGATCCCGCTGCGCGAGGCGATCGCGCCGGCCATCGGCGTGGCCGAACAGGGCTTTCGCATCAACCGGTTCCTGGCTGCCAACATCGCCGGTGATGGCGGGCGCACCACCTTCCAGCCCGAGACCGCGGCGATCTTCCGCCCCGGTGGCGTGGCCCTGAAGGAAGGCGACCTGCTGGTGCAGCCCGACCTGGGCAAGACCTTGAGGCTGATCGCCCAACAGGGGCCCGCGGTGTTCTACAAGGGCGAGGTCGCACAGGCCATCGTCGCCGCACAACAGCGCAGCCGCACGCCCGTGGCGGCCGAAGGCGCCGGCCGCATGACGCTGCGCGACCTGGCCGACTATCGCGTCGTGATCCGCGACCCGGTGAAGGTCGACTACCGCGGCTGGAGCGTGGCCGCGATGTCGCCGCCGTCCTCCGGCGGGCTCACAGTGGGGCAGATGTTGCTGCTGCTCAAGCGCTTTCCAATCGGTGATGCATCCCAGGGCTACGGCTTCGGCGCGCCGAACACGCTGCATGTCATGGCCGAGGCCATGCGCCTGGCCTTTGCCGACCGCGCGGTGTGGATGGGCGACGAAGACTTCGTGCCGGTGCCCAAGGCGGGCCTGCTGAACCCGGACTACGTCGCCACGCGCTCGGTGTCGATCAACCCGAGCGCGCGCATGGCCACTCCCGGCGCGGGCAACCCGCTGCCCTACGACAGCGCGGCCCGCGGCGACAAGAACACCCACTTCGCCCCCCACCACGGCGAGGAAGAACACCGCCCTTCGCACACTACCCACTTCTCGGTCGTCGACAAATGGGGCAACGTGGTCAGCTACACCACCACGATCGAAGCCACCTGGGGGACCGGCATCACGGTGCCGGGCTACGGCTTCCTGCTCAACAACGAACTCACCGACTTCAACTTCGACCCGACGCGCAACCCCGCCACCGGCAACCCCGGCGCCAACGACGTGGCCGCCAACAAGCGTCCGCGCAGCTCGATGGCGCCGGCCATCGTCTTCAAGGGCCACCAGCCGGTGGCCGCCTACGGCTCGCCCGGTGGCTCGACGATCATCAATTCGGTGCTCAACGTCACGCTCAACCTCATCGACCACGGCATGTCGATCCAGCAGGCGATCAACGCGCCGAGGTTCTCGGTCACCAGCGCGGCGGGTGGCGTTTCGTGCGAAGGGGTCGAGGCGTTCCAGCAACCCAAGTTCAGCATCGCCACGCAAGACTATCTGCGCGCCCTGGGCCACCCGCTGCCGGGCGCCGTGGGCAGCAATGGCTGCACCGCGGCCATCGGCTCGGTGCAGGGCGTGGTCATCGATCTGCGCAGCGGCCGCCAGTACGGCGGCGCCGACCCAAGGCGCGAAGGCACGGTGATCGGGTTGAAAGCCGGCAAGGCCAGGGGGCCGAAGGACGACGATGACGATTGAGCCCGTTCAAGGCTTGTCCACCCGCAGGCCATTGAAGCAGCGGCGGACGAATTCGCCGCCCGAGGAGAGCAGGGCGTCGGCCTGTGTCAGAGCAGGCGCGCCGATCAGAAAGTCGGCGGTGACCCGAACCCTTGGGCCCTTGCTCGCACTGTATTCGCGCATGCGGCGTGAAGCGGCCAATGCGGCCTCGACCGACATGACGCTGTAGGCGATCTGGCAATCGGCGAGCCCCAGCTCGGCCGCCACCGCTTCACAAGCGCACAAATTGCCCAAGCCGCAGGCGGCCCACCTGTTTGTCCAGGTTGAGGCCCGCCAGCCTTCGCTGTCGATCCTTCGCTGCGGGGGCCTCCACAACATTGACGAGTTGCGGCCACCATCGACCGGCCGGCGGGTTCAAAGTCGAAGCCTTTCGAAAGGCCACCCATGAACAGCCATTCTTGCCGGAGCACCAGCGCCTTGTTCGCTGGCCTGCTGATCGCCCTGGGCGCCGACGCCGCGCAGACCACGCGTTATGTCCTCTTCACCGGCGACAAGAAGCCCGCCGGCGAGCAGGTGGTCGAGCGCGGTGATGACGGCCGGGTCAAGGTTCGCTACATCTTCAAGGACAACGGCCGCGGGCCGGAGCTGAACGAGCAGTTTCGGCTGGCGGCCGATGGCACTCTGCTCGAATACCA
>JAYSVE010000125.1:0-2247 GCA_043718725.1 Methylibium sp. | reverse complement strand
CCTTGTTGCGAATCGCTACTGCTTCATCGAGCTTGGCGGAGCGGTTCTCCTCGCTTTTGGCAAGCAGGCTTTCGTATGCACGCAGCAATCCTTCTACGCCGGCCAACGTTTTCCCTTCCATCTGGGCCGGGTCGTTGCGGGGATCGTTAATGTGGTTCTTGAGCTGGTACACGGCGGTGCTGATCGTGTGCTGGAAGCGCACCACGGGCCTGAGCTCGCCTTTAGCGCCCTTCATCGCGACCCAGAACACGCCTTTGTCGGGTCCGAACTGATAGTCCGGCACGTCGTTTACCCACTTGTCGAACCAGCGCCCCTCGGCAGACGACATGGCGCCCACGGGATCCTTGTCCGCCAGGGCCGCAAGCTGCACGATGCGCTCCTGCTCTTGCGGCGTGGACGGGCCACGGCCCTGCTGAGCGAAAGCGGGCGCGCTCAGGCAGGCGAAAATGGCGAGGGAGGTGAGAATTTTTTGCATCAGGCCGTTCATGTGAGCTCCAGTCAGGTAAAGAACAGTCGCGAACAATTCGCGCTGTGCTTGCAGGGTTCTTGAGCAAAACGCATGCCAGCCATGCGCAAGGGCCGCGCCGGCGGCATCCCGGTGCTGATGTGTTCGCTAACGGACAGTCGGACCCCGGAAGCGGGCAAGGTTGGACGCACAATAGACTCTGCTTGGCGGAAATGGATGCAAAGCCTTATCATCATCCTTGTCCAGAGCGTCCCAAGAACCCATGATCAAGCTCCAGCTCCTGCTGCGCCGCCCCAGAGCCGACATCGCGCTCGATCCGCTCGTGCGCGCCGCGCTCGAAGCGCACGGCCTGGCCGTGACCGGCTCGGGGCGGGCATCGGTCTCGGCCGAGATGACCGAGGCCGCCTTCAAACGCCTGTTCGGCATGGCGCCGTCGCCCGACCTGCCACTGCCGCCCGGCCTTGCCGACGCCGTCAGCCTCATCACGATCGCCCCGCGCCACAGCGCGATGCGCCACACTCCCAGGGTCAAACATGCAGCCATTTAAACTCAGCCACCGCCATCCGTCCCTGAATATCCCCGCCCCCGCCGACGCTGTTTTGCGCATCGCCGTCACCTTCAAGGGCCGCTCCAACGTCGGCCCCACCAAGGTCCGGGCGCGCTTGTCGTCGGCCAGCATTGCCAGCTTCGAGCCGGAGGCGGGCGAAATGGAGACGGCCATCGAGGCGCTGCGCCGGCACGGCTTCGTCGTTTCCGGCAAGGGCCGCATGACGGTCTCGGTGCGCGGCACCGCCGCCCTGTTCGAGCGCGTGTTCGGCACCGCCCTGACCACCTTCTCGCTCGACCAGTCGCTGCTCTATTCGAGCCCGCACGTGTACTACCCGCCCGAAGGGGCTCCGTGGAATCCGGACCCGGAACTGGCCGACCTGATCGACGACGCCTACATCCAGTGGCCGCACATCTACCTGTCCGAGCCCGCCATCGGGGCGCGCGCGCCGCTGGTCAATTATTTTCACCTCGATGTGCTGACCGACGTGCCGGCCAAGCTCAACGTGCCGCCCATCCACCGCGAACGGCACCAGGGCGAAGGCATCCGCGTGGCCATGATCGACACCGGCTTCGACCATTCGCATCCGTTCTTCGTGCGTAACGGCTTTTGCTCGTCGGTGGTGCTGGCGCCGTCGGCCACCAGCCGCTGCACCGATCCGGGCAGCCACGGCACGGGCGAGTCGGCCAATGTGTTCGCCGTCGCGCCCAAGGTCACCTTCATCGGCGTCAAGCTGGGCGACGACGCCGATCCGTACGGCGGCGCCAGCATTCTTGAAGGCTTCCAGGAAGCGCTCAAGCACAAGCCGCACGTGATCACGGTCAGCATGTGCTACGACCTGCGCGAGACTAACGGACGGGGCGAACTGGCCGAACTGCCCAACGGGCTCAAGCCGCTGGAAGCGGAAATCCAGGCGGCGATTGCGGCCGGCATCGTCGTCGTCTTCTCGGCCGGGAATGGGCACTACGCCTTCCCGGCGTCGATGCCCGAAGTACTCAGCGTGGGCGGCACTTACGTGGCCGAAGACGGCAGCATGCGCGCCTCCGACTATGCCTCGGCTTTTACCAGCAATATCTATTCGGGACGCCATGTGCCCGACGTGTGCGGCCTGGTGGGCATGCTTCCCTACGGCGACTACATCATGCTGCCGGTGCCGCCCGGCTTCGAGATCGACACCGGCAACGCGCAGCACGACGGCACCAAGCCGGGCGACGGCTGGGCCGTCTTTAGCGGC
>JAYSVE010000124.1:0-2247 GCA_043718725.1 Methylibium sp. | reverse complement strand
TTTCCATCGACCTGTACTTCGCGTCGCGCGGCTTGCCTGCCGCCACGGGCCTGACGCTGGCGCAGTTCATGGCCCAGGCGGCGCACTGGCGGGTGCTGGCCGACCTGGCGCTGCTGTCGCTCTTTGCCGGCCTGTACAGCGTGCCGATGTACGCGCTGATCCAACTGCGCTCGGCGCCCAGCCACCGCGCCCGCATCATCGCGGCCAACAACATCTTGAACGCGCTGTTCATGATCGTCAGTTCGGTCGGCGTCGGGCTGTTGCTGAAGGCCGACTTCACCATCCCGCAGGTGTTCCTGATCACCGGGCTGCTGAATGCGGTGGTGGCGTTCTACATCTTCATGCTGGTGCCGGAATACCTGTTGCGCTTCATCGCCTGGGTGCTGACCCGGGTGATCTACCGCTTCGAGGTGCGCGGCGAACAGAACATCCCGACCCAGGGCGCGGCGATCCTGGTGTGCAACCACGTCAGCTTCATCGACGCGGTGCTGCTGATGGCGGCCAGCCCGCGGCCGATTCGCTTCATCATGGACCACCAGATCTTCCGCATCCCGGTGCTGGGCCGGCTGTTCAGGCTCGCCAAGGCAATTCCGATCGCATCGTTCAAGGACGACCCCGCGACCTACGAGCGGGCCTTCGACCAGGCACGCCAGGTGCTGAACGAGGGCGAATTGCTGTGCATCTTTCCCGAGGGCGGCATCACCCGCGACGGCGAACTGGGCGAGTTCAAGGGCGGGGTGATGAAGCTGCTCGAATCCAACCCGGTGCCCGTGGTGCCACTGGCGCTGCAAAACCTGTGGGGTTCGTACTTCTCGCGCCGCGGCGGCGCCGCGATGACGCGCCCGTTTCGACGCGGGTTGTTCAGCCGCGTTGGCCTGGTCGCCGGCGAGGCGGTGCCCGCCGCAAGCGCCTCGCCGACCGACCTGCGTGCCCGCGTCGGCGCGCTGCTGGCCGCCTGATGGCACCGCCCCGGTCGCTGCCATGAGCCCGCACATCAGTCGCGCCGCACTCGTGCGCACCTTGCCGTTCGCGGCGTTCATGGTGTTGTTGGCGCTGCGCGGCGCGATACCGGCCGACGGCTCCTGGGGCATCGATCCTCGCTGGGTGTACGGCTGGACGGTGGTGTTGGTCAGCGGCTTGCTGCTGTGGTGCTGGCGCGACTACGGCGAATTGGTCGCGCAGCGCTGGCCCAGCCTCGCGGAGTTTGGGCTGGCCGTGCTCGTGGGCCTGTTCGTCTTCTACCTGTGGACCCTGCTCGACGCACCCTGGATGCGGCTGGGCGAAGCCACGGCCGGGTTTCGGCCAGTCGACGCGCAGGGCGACCTGCACTGGCCGCTGGTGGCCGTGCGCTGGGTTGGCGCCTCGTTGATGGTTCCGGTGATGGAGGAATTGTTCTGGCGCTCGTTCCTGATGCGCTGGATTGCCAACGCCCAGTTTGAAAGGGTCGATCCGCAGCGGGTCGGCTTGAAGGCCATCGTGCTGTCGACCTTCGTCTTCATGCTCGCGCACACCCTTTGGCTGGCCGCGATCGTCGCCGGGCTGGCCTACGCGTGGCTCTATGTGCGAACCGGCAAGTTGTGGGTGGCGGTCGTCGCGCATGCCGTGACCAACGGCGCGCTGGGGATCTGGGTGGTGTTCACCGGGAACTGGGGTTTCTGGTGACCCCGCACTGCTGAAGGCCAGCGCTCAGCCGGTGCGCATGCGGGCCAGCACCTGCTGCGACCCGGCCGCCATCAGCCGCGCGTCGGAGGCCACGGTGACAAAACGAAAGCCCTTGGCCACCCGCGCCAGCGCTACCTCCGGCACGCCGTTGTGCACTCCCGCCACCACGCCATGCGCCTTGGCGCGTTCGAGGATGTGGTCCATGGCTTGCTCCACCTTGGGGTCGACGTCGTCGAACACCGGCTTGCAGCCGAGCGCCAGCGACAAGTCGGATGGGCCGATGTAGATGGCGTCCAGCCCCTCGACCGACAAAATGGCGTCGAGGTTGTCCAGCGCCTGCGCGGTTTCGATCATCGCGAAGCTGACGATGGTGTCGTTGGCATGGGCGGCGTAGTCGGCCCCACCGTACAGCAACGCACGCACCGGGCCAAAACTGCGCGAACCGCGCGGCGCATAGTGGGTGTAGGCCACCAGCCGTTGGGCGTCTTCGCGGCTGTTGATCATCGGGCAGATCACGCCGTAGGCCCCGGCGTCGAGTGCCTTCATCAGGATGCCGGGTTCGAGCCACGGGACGCGCACGATCGG
>JAYSVE010000123.1:0-5184 GCA_043718725.1 Methylibium sp. | reverse complement strand
TTTGAGTGAGCATAGGGGAACAAACCTCCGAACGGACAGGGACACTGCCGTTCGTTCCCCTACATGTTCCCCTACATCCGCTGGGCTGCCGTGAGACGGCAGGAACTCTCCAGACACTAACGACCCCGTAAGTCGTTGATTTTGCTTGGCGTCTGGGTCTCTATGAGACCTTGTGAAGAGCAGGGATGGGGTGGCTGATGGGGCTCGAACCCACGACAACAGGAATCACAATCCTGGACTCTACCAACTGAGCTACAGCCACCTTCGCGAACCAAAGTATAGCGGATGGCCACCCCGAAGCGTCTGGGCTGTGGCGCCAGTCAAGGGCCCCGGATGGCCCTGAATTTCACTTCGACGGCGCGCTCGCCGAAGCTTCGATCAATGGGTTGGCGCTTGGGTCTATTTCAACTTTGAAGCGCGCCTTGAGCGCGGCGTAATAGGCCTGTGACTCGGCGTCGCCCCAGGCTTGGACGTATTGCGATTGCGACCGCAACGGGTCGGCCGCCACGGGATCGCGGCCCAAAACCTTGGTCAGCTTCGCCAGCCCGTAGCCTTGCTCGGCAAGGTCGACGCCTATGAGTCTGGGCAGGCCGGAGGCCGGCGCCTTGAGGACAGCGTCGACCAGCGGGCGCGGCAGATCGCGCAATTGGGCGCGCGAGACAATCAAGGCCGCGCCGCCAAGCGCCGCATCGGGTGTTTTCTGCATCGCCGCGAATCGCGCCTCACCGTCCCTGCGGGCCATTGCGGCCGATTGCGCAGCCACCAACTTGACGCGAACCGTCGCCTCGACATCCTTCAGCGGCAATGCCGTGGCCGGTGAATACTGCACCACGCGTCCGGCGACCAACTGGTTCGAGCCGATGTCCACCGGCAATGTGTTGCGCTTGTTGCGCGTGACGTCGTTGACAAACAGCGCCTCCAAGAATTTGGGGGCCGCCAACGGGCCGATGGCATCGGGCGCCGGTGTGCGCTTGACACCCTGTGCCGTGCGCAGTTCCAGCTTGAACTTGTCGACCACCGGTTTCAGGCTGTCCGACTGGTCTTCGACCATATTGGAGAAAGTCACCGCTTGTTCGGAAAAGCGCGCCTGAGCCTGTTGTTTCTTGTTTTCATCTTCAATCTCGGCGCGCACGGCCTCGAAGCTGCGCACTTCGCCACCGCGGGCCGCGGTGACCTGGATGATGTGATAGCCGAAATCTGTTTCCACCACGCCGCTGGATTCACCGACCTTGAGTGAAAACGCGGTGTCTTCGAAGGGCTTGACCATTGCGCCACGGGCAAAGAAATCAAGGTCGCCCCCTTTGTCGGCCGAACCTGGGTCGTCGGAATTCTTGCGCGCCAGGTCTGCGAACGCGGCGGTCTTGTTCTTGGCTTGCGCCAACAGTTCTTCGGCCTTGGCTTTCGCCTTGGCGCGATCAGCGGCGGCGGCGCCCTTGTCCACCTTGATCAAAATGTGGCTGGCGCGGCGCTCCTCCGGTGCGGTAAAGCGCTTTTGATTCTCGGTGTAGTACTTGCGCAAATCGCTCTCGGAGACACTGATACCCCTTTTCAGATTTTCGAGGTCGAGCACGACATACTCGATCGACGCCTGTTCGGGGGCCAGAAACATCGATGCATTGGCGGGGTCCTTGTAGAACTTTTCGATGTCGGCGTCGCTCGGCGTGACCTTGGCGACGAAATCCTTGGGCTCAAAACGCTGAACTTGAATTTCGCGCTGCTGGAACATCGCATCCAGCGCAGCCGACGCGGCGCTTGCCGGTGCAAACGCGGAGCCACCGAAGCCGGCCAGCACCTGGCGCATCGACAAATCCTGGCGCAGGCGTTGGGCAAACATCTCGGAGGACATGCCTTGTGCGGCAAGGGCCTCCTTGCTCACGCTCCCATCAGGATTGCGCAAGAACGCAAGTTGCGGATCGCTGCTGAACTGACGCTGCAGGCGGTCGTCGGTCGTGAACAAGTTGAGCTTGGCGACCGCCGTCAGCATCACCCGCTCACGCACCAGTGCTTCGAGGGATTGGGTCTTCATCTCGGGGGTGTCGAACAACTTCACGTCCACGCCGGGCATTTGCCTCTGAACGCGGTCGATTTGGGTGCGGTGCGCGGCGTCCCATTCGGCCTGGGTGATGTTGCGGCCGGCCACCGTGGCCACCGTGTTGTCCCCACCGCTTGTCGATCGGTCGTAGCCCTGAATGCCGAAGAAGACGAATGACGGAAAAATCAACAGGACCAGAACAAACTGGAGCACACGGGTGTGCTTGCGGAAAAAATCAAACATCGACTGCGCCTCAACAAACGGTTCGCCCGAAAGGGCATTGGTCACACGGAATGGATGACTTCAAATGCAACAAAGGCGAACCGAGGTTCGCCTTTGCTTGAATCTTTTCAGGATTCTATCGGACGCGCGTCACCGGGGGGTGGTGGGTGCTGAGGGGTTCGAACCCCCGACCTACGCCTTGTAAGGGCGCCGCTCTACCGACTGAGCTAAGCACCCGCGTGCGTCTTGTTGCATTGGATCAATTCAAGGCGTCCTTGAGCGCCTTGCCGGGACGGAATTTCGGCACCTTGGCGGCCTTGATCTTGATGGCCACACCGGTGCGCGGATTGCGCCCGGCGCGCGCGGCTCGCTTGCTGACGCTGAAGGTCCCGAAGCCGACCAATGACACTGTCTTGTTCTTCTTCAGGGTCGACTTCACGCCCCCGATCACCGCCTCAAGGGCACGTCCGGCCGCGGCCTTGGAGATATCCGCCTGTTTGGCGATGTGTTCGATCAATTCGGTCTTGTTCACAGATGCCCTCACTCAAGGTTGTCTCAGCAGTTTCTGAATTATTTGGCGCCAATTGCGCGGCGGGTTCTTGTGCGCGCAAATTCATTACAGCGGCGCCATGGACTGCTGTCAAGCGCGGTGGCGGATTCTATTCGTATTCATCGCCTCGACCGCGTCGTCATGAGCAGGTTTGCACAACGGTGTTGTGAGGCGACCGCGGCCCTCCCGTGTCGTTGCTGCCGGCCTTTGAAGCTGGCGTCGGACAAGGCACAGTCCCGGCGCGCGGCTCAGTCGTGCCGGCCACCGCGCTGGCATCCGCTCTGGCATCGCCTCAGAAGGTGACGCCGGAAATGACGTTTGCGATGGCCCGCCCGACATCGCTGGTGCTGGCTTTTCCGCCGAGGTCGCCGGTGCGCGGTGCACCGCTCGCCGGCTCGAGAACCGCCTCGATGGACTTGACGATGGCATCGTGCGCATCACGGTGGCCGAGGAAATCGAGCATCAGCGCACCCGACCATATCTGCCCGATCGGGTTGGCAATCGCGCGCCCCGCGATGTCCGGCGCCGAGCCATGAACCGGCTCGAACAGAGACGGAAACTGCCGGGTCGGATTCAGGTTCGCCGAGGGTGCGATGCCAATCGTGCCGGTACATGCCGGCCCGAGGTCGCTGAGAATGTCGCCGAACAAATTGCTGGCCACCACGACGTCGAAATGCTGCGGACGCAGCACGAAGTTGGCAGCCAAGATGTCGATGTGGAAGCGGTCGACGCTGATGTCCGGGTAGGCCTTGGCCATCAGCTCGACCCGTTCGTCCCAATACGGCATGGTGATGGCGATGCCGTTGGACTTGGTCGCCGACGTGAGCTTCTTCCGAGGCCGGGTGCGGGCCAGCTCGAAGGCGTATTTCAGCACCCGATCGACGCCGACGCGTGACATGACGGTTTCCTGCATCACGAGTTCGCGCTCGGTGCCTTCGAACATGCGCCCACCGATGCTGGAGTACTCGCCTTCGGTGTTTTCGCGCACGATCAGCATGTCGATGTCGCCGGGCTTGAGCCCGGCCAGCGGCGAACGGATGCCGGGCATCAGGCGCGCCGGACGAAGGTTCACATACTGATCGAAGTCGCGCCGAAACCGCAGCAACGAGCCCCACAACGAAACATGGTCAGCGATCTTCTCCGGCCAACCCACGGCGCCGAAGAACAGCGCGTCGTGTCCGCCGATCTGCGCTTTCCAGTCGTCCGGCAACATCTGGCCGTGGCGCTCGAAATAGTCCCAGCTCGAAAAGTCGAAATGGTCGATTTGCAGCGGAATATCGAACCGCGAGGCCGCCGCCTCGAGCGCGCGCAGGCCTTCGGGCATGACTTCCTTGCCGATGCCGTCACCGGCGATCACGGCAATGCGATGGGTTTTCGTCATCAGTTCACTCCTTGAATCTGGTCGTCATTGTCGTGCCGCGACAGGCGCGTTCACCACCAACGCCACGCCGGTCACGGTGGTCACCAAACCCAGCAGCATCGTGGCCGTGATCGCCTCGCCGAACAGCCACCAGGCCATCAAGGCGGTGCATGGCGGAACCAGATAGAACAAGCTTGTCACCCGGGTGGATTCGCCGCGCTGGATCAACAGGTACAGCAGCGAGCTGCCGCCCAATGTCAACACAAGCACAGACCACAGCAAGGCACCCAGCAAATGCGGGTGCCATTGCAATGCTTCGGCCTCCAGAAGCGCAAGCGGAAGGCTCAGGACCAGGGCCGACAGCAGTTGCACCGAGTTGGCCGTGCGCACATCACAGGGCGCGACAAAGCGCTTCTGGTAGAGCGTGCCGGTGGTGATGCTGAGCAGCGCGAGAACGGCAAGCGCCAGATTCGACGCCGTGATCTCGCCGACATTGAGCTTGCCGTCCAGCACCAGCACCAGCCCCACCAGGCCCAGCAACAAGCCCCACCACTGGCGCGCACCGAGCGGCGTTGGGTGGGCTCGTTGTGTGGTGGCCAGCCAGATGGCGGTCAACACGGGCTGCAGTCCCACCAGCAGCGACACCGTACCGGCGCCGATACCCAGCTTCACGGCGGACCACACGCCACCCAGGTAGCCCGCGTGCATCAGCGCGCCGCTCGCGGCCAGGTGCATCCATTGGCGCGGCTCGCGCGGCCATTCGGCGCGCGCCAGCAGGATCCACACGCCCAGGCACAGCACCGAGATGGCATAGCGCAGGGACAGGAACGTCAGCGGTGGTGAATGTGGCATGGCGTACCGGGCCACGACAAAACCGGTGCTCCAGATCAGCACGAACACCCACGGCATCCAGCGCACCCAGTGGTGTGCCATCAACCCACCCCCCAGTCGCCGCGATCCTGGCCCCGGCGGGCAGCGCGCGCGTTGTGGCGGCCCGCCGCCGGATCGACCACCACCTTA
>JAYSVE010000122.1:0-5190 GCA_043718725.1 Methylibium sp. | reverse complement strand
ATTCCGCGGTGCTGGCCGCCACGCTGGGCGAGGCCGGCCTGGACGCCGACACGCTTCTGGCCTGGGTCAACGACCCCGAGGTCAAGGCGCGGCTGGTGGCGAACACCGAAGAAGCCGTCGCGCGCGGCGTGTTCGGCGCACCGACCTGCTTCGTGGGCACAAACATGTTCTTCGGGCAGGACCGGCTCGACTTCGTGCGCGAAGCGATCGCCTGAGCGCGCCCCGGGCGCCGGACCGGCGCCTGCGTGCTCGCCGAACGGCGCGCCCGAATTGTTGAGAGGCGTTGTTTCGGCCGCATGAGCGACCCGGAAATCGCGGCCACGATGGACAAGACTGTCCGCAGCTCATTGTGAGAGCCAATCTTTTTGATTTCAATGGTCGGGACGGCGGGATTCGAACTCGCGACCCGTCACCCGTTGCGAAGTCGGCGGAACTCCGGTGGTCACTCGGCACGCATCTCGGTTCGCTGGCATCAACGCGTGCCGCGCTTCCCTCCCGCCGTACCGTCAGGTTGCAACGTAATGACGTTGACGTTACGGATTGATAGAATGTCGGAAGTCCTCTGCTGGAGTCGCCCCATGAAAACTGTCGCCACGTCCCCGAGCAAGCCGGCTCCCCGCGAGACGCTGAACCTGCGCATTCCTGCGCACGACCGCAGCCTGATCGACCGCGCCGCGCTGTCGAGCGGCAAGACCCGCACCGATTTCATCCTCGGCGCAGCACGCCGCGCCGCCGAAGAGGCCCTGCTGGACCAATCGCTGTTCCTGGTGAGCCAGTCGACTTACGCGAAGTTCATGGCGATGCTCGACGCCCCCGCCAAACCCAATGCCCGCCTGAGGCGGACGATGAAGGCCACGCCACCTTGGCCAAAGGCCTGAACACGAGCGCGCGGGTTTGGCATTGCAACGCCCGGAGCCGCTGAGCGCGGCGCATGTACTCGACGGTTTCGACAGCGGCGTCCCGTCGCTCGACGATTGGCTGCGCAAACGCGCTCTGCCCAACCAGGCGAGCGGCGCATCCCGAACGTTCGTGACCTGTGATGGCGGCCTCGTGGTCGCCTACTACGCACTGGCAGCCAGTGCGATTGCGACCGAATCGGCGCCGGGCAAGTTCCGCCGCAGCATGCCCGATCCGATTCCGGTCGTCGTACTCGGCCGCCTGGCCATCGCACGTTCTCACCAGGGCCAAGGCCTCGGCCGCGCCCTGTTCCAAGACGCGGCCCAGCGCATCGTGCAGACGGCCGACACCATCGGCATTCGCGGCATGCTCGTTCATGCGATCTCCGATGAGGCGAAGACGTTCTACCTGCAACTGGGCCTGGACCCTTCGCCGCTAGCGCCGATGACGCTGATGGTGACGATTGCAGACTTGAGGCTGGCGATTGGTTGAGTCCGGCGCGCCCGATTCGGCAGGGGGCGACAGCGAACTGGAGCGGCTGCGCGTTGAAAACGCGCGCTTGGCCGCGTTGCTGACCGCGCACGGTATCCGCTCGCAGGCGGTATCGAGCGTTCCGACATCGCCGGGCGCTAACCCGTTGACGACCGAGCAAAAGGTGGCCCGGTTCAGTCGGCTATTTCGTGGCCGCACGGACGTGTACCCGGTTCGCTGGGAGAGCAAGGCTGGTAGGACAGGCTACTCGCCCGCCTGCGCCAACGAGTGGCGCGCCGGCATCTGCGAGAAACCCCGCATCAAGTGCTCGGATTGCGGCCATCGCAACTTGATCCCCCTGTCCGATGAGACGCTGTTCGACCACTTGGCCGGCAAACACACCATCGGCACCTATCCCTTGTTGACCGATGACACCTGCAACTTTGTGGCGGTGGACTTCGACGATGCGGAGTGTTACGTCCGCCGTAATCCAAGATTGATCGGCACCCTGATGTCACGGATCTTTTCAGGTCGTTCGTGAGGACGGCGCCGGTTCTAGGCTGGGACGCTGCACAAACAAAATAGGCCAGTACTCCATTGTTATCGTGAGTTTGCGACAACACACGTTGACAACGGAGGCCGGCCTATGCACCGAATTCTAGCGAGCATCATCACTCTCGACCAGCATCTGGACGCCGTCCGGACGAACGCTGACGCCTACCGACCGGAGGCCTGTCCGCACTGCGGCGTGGGCGGGCTATGGGGACACGGCTGCTACTACCGCAAGGGTGAGCGCAGCACCGGCGGCGCGACGCGCGAAGCCGTCCCCGTGCTGCGCTACCTGTGCCCGGGATGTATTCGCACTTGCTCCCGGCTGCCTTTATTCATCTGCCCTCGGCGCTGGTATTGCTGGGCCGCGCAGCAGGTCGTGTTGCTGCTGTTGCTCAGCGGAGCTTCGCTCAACGGCTGCTGTGGCTGCACGGGTCGTGCTCTGCGAACGGTGGTGCGATGGAGGGACTGGCTCAAGAAGCGCGGCGAGAGCTTTGCCTTTTTCCTGCGCAGTCGATTCCCTGAGCTGGGGCGAATCTCTGATCACGACACGTTCTGGCGCCACGTGATCGACGGCATGTCGCTGGCCCAGGCCATGGCCTGGCTGGACCGCGAGCTGATCGTCCCGTGATGCCCGGCACCTGAAGCCACAGGAGACAGCATGGACCCCGCCCGGGCGGGGTCCCCACACAGTTTGCAGTCTTGCCGCAGAGTCCGATCTTGGTTGTCATCGAACCTCCACAAATTGAGGAGCGTTTGATGAACGAGATCGGTCCGTTGGCTTTGTTTCGCCTGTCCGTGCTGGGCCCCATGGTCAGCCGCGAGCAACTCCAGCACGGTGAGCTGCAGCAACTGATCCGCGAGCTCGCGCAGCGCGAGTACGCCATTCCAGGCTCCGAACGTCGCCATCTCGGCGAGAAGACCATTCAGGCTTGGTACTACCTCTGGCGGCGAGAGGGCATCACCGGCCTGGAGCCCAAGATTCGCGTTGATCGTGGTCAGTCCAAGATCGCGCCCGCGATCCAGGAGGCGATTCTTGCGGCCAAGCGGGAGAACCCGCGCCGCTCGATTCGTCAGATCCTGCGCCTGCTCGAAGCTGCCGGGCTCGTTGCCGAGCACAGCCTGTCGCGCTCGGCGATTCACCGCCTGCTGCACAGCAGCGGCCTGTCCAAGCTGGCCGGCTCGCCGAGCTTGCCCGAGGAGAAGCGCAGCTTCACGGCCGAGTTCGCCGGCTCGATCTGGTACGGCGACGTGATGCATGGCCCGCGGGTGCCCGTCAAGGGGGCGTTGCGCAAGACCTACCTCGTGTCCTTGTTGGACGATGCCTCGCGCCTCGTGGCCCACAGCGCGTTCTGCCTGGGCGAGACGGCACTCGATATCGAAGGGGTGCTCAAGCAGGCGCTGTTGCGTCGAGGGGTGCCCACCCGCATGGTCGTCGACAACGGCGCTGCCTACCGCGCCAGTACGCTGCAGGGCGTCTGTGCCCGGCTGGGCATTCACCTGATTTTTTGCAGACCCTATGCGCCCGAAGGCAAGGGTAAGTTGGAGCGCTGGCACAGAACCGTGCGCGACCAGTTCCTGGGCGAGCTCGATGAGCGGCGCATCACGGATCTGGACGAACTCAACGCGCGGCTGTGGGCCTGGCTCGAGCAGGTCTACCACCACACCGTGCACGGCGGCTTGACCCCGCTGGCGCGCTACCAGCGCGACTTGGCCAGGATCCGCAGTCTGGGCACCAGGGCCGCGCAACTCGACGCTCTGTTCCACCACCGGATCAGCCGCTTCGTGCGCAAGGACGGCACGGTGTCTTATCTGGGCGTGCGCTTCGAGGTGCCCTACGAACTCTCGGGCAAAACCGTCAGGCTGGTCGTGGACCCGCATGCCGTTCGCGTCGTGGGTGTCGAGGACGACGCCGGCAAGTCGCTGGGGCAGGCCACGGCGCTGGACGCGATCGCCAACATCAAGCGCGTGCGGCGCAAGCCCGAGCCGGCGGTGGCGCTGCTGGGCACGCGCAATGGACCCAACCTCGTGGAGATCGCGCATGCGCGCTACCACGGTCTGAAGGACCACGGCGTAAACGCCAACGCCAACGGCAACGGCAACGGCAACGACGCGAACAAGGGAGCATGACATGTACCTCCAACACTTCGGCCTGACTCACGCGCCACTGGGCAAGGAGCTCACCGAGCCATGGGATGACGGCGCGCTCAGCGCTTTGAAGCAGCGCTTCGATTGGTTGCTGCAATCGCCCGGCGTGGGCCTGCTCACCGGCGAGCCCGGCGTGGGCAAGACCGCCGCGCTGCGCTGCCTGACCAGCAGCCTGAACCCGCATCGCTACCAAGTGCTCTACCAGGCCGAGACCGACTTCGGCCGTGTCGACATCTACCGCGCGCTGGCGCATGCCCTGGGCGTTGAGCCCAGCTACCGGCGCGCCCAGCTCTGGCGCGGCATCAAGCAGCGCGTGTACGAACTCGTCCACGCCAAACAGGTCACCCCGCTGTGGATCATCGATGAGGCGCAGAACCTGCCGCTGGAGTTCTTCCGCGACTTCCCCGCATTCCTGCAACTGAGCCTTCGACTCGCGCGACCTCATCAGCGTGTGGCTGGTTGGCCATCCGGCGCTGACGCAGATCCTCGATCGCGCGCCCTACGCCGCGCTGCACAGCCGCATCCAGGTCCGCGTCGCGCTCAAACCCGTGATCGAGCGTGAACGCTTCCAACGCCTCATCGAGCACGCCCTGAAATCCGCCGGCTGCCAGCACACGCTGCTGGCCGACCCGGGCATGGAGCTGCTGCGCCAGGCCTCCAAGGGCCTGCCCCGACAGGCCGGGCGCATCCTGCGCAACGCCATGCGACTGGCCGTGCCCATGGGGCTGAACCACCTGCCCGACGACCTCGTGCAACAAGCTATCGCGGAGCTGCAATGAACTCCAACCCCGACCACCTCGTCCCGGCCGACATCCAAATACCCAGGCTCAGCGACGACGCTGTCATCCAGATCCACGACTTCATCCATCACGTCCTGGACCTCTTCGAGGCCCGTTACGGCGATCAGATCCATCGCTTCTACCAGGACCTGTGCGGCGACTCCATGGCCGATCCGGACACCAACGTCGACCTGGACGACCCACCGTTCTGAAGTCAAGCCAGTCACGCCAACGAACGCCGCTAGCTTCAACCTAAAAACGGCAGCTACCCGGTCGCGGTGAGGGCCGGCGGTGGGGTTGGCAGGGCGAATTGGCCGACGATTTTGCGGCAGATGTAGGCCACCAG
>JAYSVE010000121.1:0-5200 GCA_043718725.1 Methylibium sp. | reverse complement strand
AACAAGGTCCCATGATCACCAGCAGCCGGTCGTCCTTGCGCTGCATGATGCGGCGGATCGCGGCGCGGGTGTCAATGACGAGGGCTTCGACCGGTGTGCCGGCAATCGGGAAGAAGCGGATCAGGTGCTCGGGCGGCGGCAGCGGTGTCACGTCGACGATCCTTTCGTCGTCGGTGCGGCTGGTGCGTTCGCTGAACCCATAGCGAGCTTCGCTGGCGTTTGCGGGCTGGGTGGGCATGGCGGTCAACTCCTGTGCGGTTGGTGATGAATGAAGGGGCGCACCAAAAAAAACCGCCGGGGGGTGCCCGGCGGTTTGTCGAAGATTCGTGCGTTCGCTTGGTGCCTACGCGCTTGTCTCTCCGGCCGCCGAGCGGTGCGAGATCCAGAAGTACGCAAAGAAGCTGGCGCGGGAAAACATGGCGCGAATGTAGCACGGCCGCAGCCCCGCTCTGCCGGGCCTGTGTGTCAAGGCGGTCGCAGGCACCGGCGCCAACGCGCCTGCCAGAGCCGCCGTCGGTCGCCGAATCCTGCGCATGGGCCCACAAATCCACAGTTCGGTGGGCGCGCCGCGGCGTAAGCTCGTGCGCCCACAAGCGCCACGCCACACCCGCCGGCCCCTTGTGCGTCCAACCCTAGGAGCTTGCGCGATGACAGACTCCCACGAAGAACCTCAGCGTGAACGGATCGACGCCGTGCTGGCCCTCGCCGCAGCCCGGCTGCCGCCGGCCCAGCGGCCGCTGATCGACGCCTTCGGTCGCGAATACTTCCGCCGCCTTGACACCGAAGACCTGTTGGCGCGCGCGCCGGAGGACCTGCTCGGCGCCCTGCTGTCGCATTGGCAGTTCGGCGCCCGGCGCAACCCCGGCCAGGCGCTGGTGCGCCTGCTCAGCCCGGCCGTGGCCGACAACGGCTGGGCCTCGCGCCATTCTGTGATCGACATCGTCAACGACGACATGCCGTTCCTGGTCGACACCACGACGATGGAGATCAACCGCCAGGGGCTGACGCTGCACCTGATCGTGCACCCGATCTACGCTGTGGCGCGCGACGCCCAGGGCCAACTGCTGTCCCTGCGGCCGCGCAGCGAAGCCGCCGACGCCCCCGGCAGCCGGCGTGAATCCTGGATGCACATCGAAGTCGATCGCATGATCGAGCCCATGCAACGTGCCGAACTGGTGGCGGGCATCGAGCGTGTGCTCGGCGACGTGCGCGTCGCGGTGGACGACTGGAAGCTCATGAAGGCGCAATTGGGCCAGGTGACCGCCGAGCTCGCCGGCGCGCCGGCCACGCTGCCCACGGACCAGGTGAAGGAGAGCGTTGCCTTCTTGCAGTGGCTGGCCGAGGACCACATGACCCTGCTTGGCTACCGCAGCCACGACCTGGTCACCGAGCAGGGCGAGGACGCGCTGCGGCTGGTGCCCGGCAGCGGCCTGGGCCTGCTGCGCGAAACCGCGCAAGAGAAGCTGTCCGCCAGCTTCTCGGCGCTGCCGGCCAACGCCCGCGCGATGGCGCGCGCCGCCACGCCGCCGCTGCTGATCACCAAGGCCAACACCCGCGCCACGGTGCACCGACCCGGCTACACCGACTACGTGGGCATCAAGCGCTACAACGCCGCCGGCGAGGTGGTCGGCGAGCACCGCTTCATCGGCCTGTTCACGTCCACCGCGTACAGCGCGCGGGTGTCCGAAACCCCGCTGCTGCGCGGCCGGGTCGAGACCATCACCAGCCGCGCCGGCCTGCCGTCGGGCGGCCACCTGGCCAAGGCACTGCACCACATCCTGGAAACCTATCCGCGCGACGACCTGTTCCAGATTTCCGACGACGACCTGTTTGAAACGACGCTGGGCATCCTCAGCCTGGGCGAGCGCCAGCGCCTGCGCCTGTTCGTCTGCCGCGACCCGTTCGACCGCTTTGTCTCGTGCCTGGTCTATGTGCCGCGCGAGGTTTTCTCCACCGACCTGCGCATCAAGTTCCATCGCATCCTGGTGGCGGCATTTGGCGGCAGCAGCGCCGAGTTCGACGTGCAGCTCAGCGAAGCCGTGCTGGCGCGGATTCACTTCACCGTGCGCACCACGCCGGGCCAGGTGCCGGTGGTGGACCGCAAGGAAATCGAAGCCAGGCTGGCCGCCGCCGCGCGCCGCTGGGACGACGATCTGCGCGACGCCCTGATCGAGGCCGTCGGCGAAGCGCGCGGCCTGGAACTGTTCAAGCGCTGGGGTGCCGGCTTCCCGCTGGGCTACCGCGAGCGCGTCAGCGCCCGTGCCGCCGTGCCCGATGTGTTGAAGATCGCCGGCCTGACGGCCGACCACCCGCTGGCGCTGGCCTTGTACCGGCCGCTGGGCGCCGAACCCGGCGCGCTCGGATTCAAGGTCTACCGGCAGGGCGCCGCGGTCGTGCTCTCCGACAGCCTGCCCATGCTCGAACACATGGGCGTGCGCGTGCTGGGCGAGCACAACCACCGCATCGCCGCGGGCCGGGCTGGCGACGGCGCGGCGGTGGATGAAGCCATCTCCCTGCACGACTTCGAGCTGCAGGCCGCGGTGTCCGACGAGCTTGAGCCCGAAGCGCTGGCCAGGCTGTTTGAAGACAGCTTTGGGCGCGTCTTTCGCGGCGAGATCGAGAACGACGACTTCAACCGGCTGGTGCTGCGCGCCGGCCTGTCCGCCGAAGACATCGTGGTGCTGCGCGCCTACGCCAAATACCTCAAGCAGATCGGCTTTGCGCTGTCGCAAGCCGCCATCGAAGCCACGCTGTCGACCCACCCGCGCATCGCCCGCATGCTGGTCGGCCTGTTCAAGCTGAAGTTCGATCCGACCCGGCGCGACGAGCAGGGCGCCACCGCACAGGTCAACGGCATCGAGAAGGCGCTCGAGAAGGTCAGCAACCTGCAAGACGACCGCGTGCTGCGCCAATTGCTGGCGCTCATTCAGGCGACGCTGCGCAGCAACTTCTGGCGCACCGGCGTCGGCCATTCGGGCGCGCCCGGTCCGCGCCGCGGCTACCTCAGCTTCAAGCTCGACAGCGCCCAGGTGCCCGGCCTGCCCGAGCCGCGTCCGCTGTACGAGATTTCGGTGTACTCGCCGCGCTTCGAAGGCATTCACCTGCGCGGCGGCAAGGTGGCGCGCGGCGGGCTGCGTTGGTCGGACCGGCCGGAAGACTTTCGCACCGAGGTGCTGGGCCTGGTGAAGGCGCAGATGGTGAAGAACGCCGTCATCGTGCCGGTCGGCAGCAAGGGCGGCTTCGTGCTGAAGAAGGCGCCGCCCGCGGCCGAGCGCGAGGCCTACCTCAAGGAAGGCATCGCCTGCTACCAGGACTACCTGCGCGCCCTGCTCGACCTGACCGACAACCTGGTCGGCGGCGCGACGGTCGCGCCGCCACAGGTGGTGCGGCTCGACGACGACGACCCCTACCTGGTGGTGGCGGCCGACAAGGGCACGGCCACTTTCTCGGACCACGCCAACGCCGTCAGCGCCGAATACGGCCACTGGTTGGGCGATGCGTTTGCGTCGGGGGGCAGCGTCGGCTACGACCACAAGGCCATGGGCATCACCGCGCGCGGCGCGTGGGAGAGTGTCAAGCGCCATTTCCGCGAGCTCGGGCTGAACACGCAGACCACCGCCTTCACGGTGGTCGGCATCGGCGACATGTCGGGCGATGTCTTCGGCAACGGCATGCTGCTGTCCAAGCACATCCGCCTGCTCGCGGCCTTCGACCACCGTCACGTCTTCCTCGACCCCGCGCCGGACGCGGCGGCCGGCTTTGACGAGCGCGAACGCCTGTTCAAACTGCCGCGCTCGTCGTGGATGGACTACGACCCGACGCTCATCTCGGCCGGCGGCGGGGTCTGGGCGCGCTCGGAAAAGTCGATTCCGATCTCGCCCCAGACCCAAGCCGCGCTCGGCATCGCGGCCGCCAGGCTCAGCCCCAACGAACTGCTCAGCGCCATCCTCAAGGCCCCCGTGGACCTGCTCTACAACGGCGGCATCGGCACCTACGTCAAGGCCGGCGCCGAGACCCATGCCGACGTCGGCGACCGCGCCAACGACGCCTTGCGCATCAACGGCGCGGAGCTGCGCTGCAAGGTCGTCGCCGAGGGCGGCAACCTCGGCTTCACGCAGCGCGGTCGCGTCGAGGCGGCGCTGGCGGGCGTGCGCATCAACACCGACGCGATCGACAACTCGGCCGGTGTCGACACCTCCGACCACGAGGTCAACATCAAGATCCTGCTCGGCCTGGCCATCAGCGACGGCGAGATGACGCTGAAGCAGCGCAACACGCTGCTGCCCAGGATGACCGACGACGTCGCGACCCTGGTGCTGCGCGACAACTACTTTCAGACCCAGGCCCTGTCCATCGCCGGCCGCCAGGGCGTGGCGCTGATCGACCAGCAGGCGCGCTTCATCCGTTTTCTGGAACGTGCCGGGCGGCTCAAGCGCGGCATCGAGTTCCTGCCCACCGACGACCAGATCAAGGAGCGCAAGGCGCGCGGCGTGGGCCTCACCGGCCCCGAGATGGCGGTGCTGCTGGCCTACAGCAAGATGTGGCTGTCCGACGAGCTGATGGCCTCCGACCTGCCCGAAGATCCGTGGACGGCCAAGGCGCTCGAGCGCTACTTCCCGGCCCTGCTGCGCGACAAGTTCGGCGCCTACATCCCGCGCCACCCGCTGCGGCGCGAGATCATCGTCACCTACGTGCTCAACAGCATGGTCAACCGGGTCGGCGCGACCTTTGTGCACCGGCTTTGCGAGTCCACCGGCGCGACCCCGGCGCTGGTCGTGCGGGCCTACCTGGCCACGCGCGAGGTGTTCGGCTACGTGCCCCTGTGGCAGCGCATCGAAGCGCTGGACAACGTCGTCGGCGACGCGGTGCAAGCCCAGTTGATCAACGAACTGGGCCGCCTGGGCACCCACGCCACGACCTGGTTCCTGCGCTCGCGGCGCCTGGCCGAGCCGATGGAGCAGGTGGTCAAGCGCTTTGCGCCGGCGGTCGACACGCTGCGTGCGCGCCTCGCCTCCGAAGGACCGACCTCGGCGCGCGCCGTGGCCTGGACGCAGGCCGGTGTGCCTGCGGCCATCGTGCAAGACGTTCTTTGCGCGGACGGCCTGTTCGCCGCCCTCGACATCGCCGAGATTGCCGATGCAACGCAGCGCCCGCTGGCCGAGGTGAGCGAGGTCCACGCCGGCCTGGGGCTGCGGCTGGG
>JAYSVE010000013.1:0-5695 GCA_043718725.1 Methylibium sp. | reverse complement strand
CAGCACCCGCGACATGGCGTCGCTCTGCACCTGCACCAGATACGCATGGCCGGGCGGTGCACGCTCGGCCTGGCCCCGCGCCTGTGCCGCACTCGGCGACCAGGGCTGGAACGACAGCACGCCGTCAAGCAGCG
Source organism: Methylibium sp. (assembly GCA_043718725.1). GTDB lineage: Bacteria > Pseudomonadota > Gammaproteobacteria > Burkholderiales > Burkholderiaceae_C > LGRD01. The sequence goes on along the minus strand of JAYSVE010000013.1, from coordinate 5,561 downwards.
CACCCTGAGTGGAGGACTTGCCCATGGCTTCAGCCTTTGATGAATATGACAGCATTCTACTGCGTGTCGTCAAACTCATCAAAACTGACTCATGGCACTGCCTCGTGGCACCGGACACGGGCCACCTCTTTGTGAATGGTGGCAGCCAGACGGTGCGTCTGCCGGCCGAGATCAGGTTCGATGGTTTGGACGAGATCTACATCCGGCGCGATGCCGTTACCGGGGACGTGATCCTGTCGGCCTCGCGGATCAGCACGGCCTGGAGCGACTTTTTCACGCTCCGTGATGTGGCCGAGGTTCGAATCGATTTCATCAACGATCGCCCTCTAAACAAGCCGCTGAAGGCACGAAAAGTCTTTGAGGACCGATGACGCGCGTGTACATGCTCGACATTGCCGTCGTGAGCAATGTCATCTGCGGAAACGGGCGCGCGATACACGCCAAAAGTTGATAAAACTTGATTTTCAGACCTGGGAACGGCACAATCCACGTCCTATGCACAAGGTTGTCCACAGCGAAAGCCTCAAGAACGCACTCGTTCAGAAGGACTGGACGCAGAAGCAACTGGCCGTAGCGATGGGCGTCTCGGCGCAATCGGTGACCAACTGGCTCAAGGGCGACGACTTTCCGCGGCCCGACAAACTTCTGCGCCTGGCCACGACGCTCAAGCTGCGCCTCGATGAACTGATCCAGACCAGCGCGCCAGCCAGAGAAAAGCCTGTCGTCGCGTTTCGACGCCGAGCCGCCACCAAGACCACGGAAGCTCACATCGCGAAGGCGCAGGCGATGGGCACGTTGCTGGGCCCATTGCTCGATCACCTGCCGCCGCTGCGCGCGCTGCGCACCGAGTTGCCCAACCCGTCGACCGCCTACGCGGACCTTCAACGCGCGGTCGCACAGACCCGCGCGAAGCTAGGCATTGGCCAGCAAGCCGTGTTGCAGTACGGCACGCTGATCGGCGAGTTCGCGGCGAACGACGCGTTCATCGTGCCGGTGTTGTGGGGCGAGAAGCAGAACCACGGCAACGCGCTGCACATCCTGCTGCCGGCGCAGCGGGTGACCTTCATCTACTTGAATCTCGACACCCGAATCGAGGACTTCAAGTTCTGGATGGCTCACGAACTGGCCCATGTCTACACGCCTGACCTGGCCGGCAGCGAGACCGGCGAAGACTTTGCCGATGCCTTCGCCGGTGCGCTGCTGTTCACGCAGCCGCTTGCCGAGCAGACCTATCGCGAAGCTGCTGCGGCGCCGCGCAAGGCCGGCGCCATCGTGGCCCTGCAACGCCATGCGCAAGAGCACGCCATTTCGCTGTTCACTGTCTACCGCGAGGTGCAGGCCTACGCCCGCGCGCACAACCTGCCGCCTTTGCCGCTGAACGAGGGCAGCGACGTTCACGCGGTGCGCAATAACCAGCGCGGCGAACTCGTCAGCGCCTTGCTGTTCGACCCGCTGCCACCCGAGCCGGCTGCCTACGTGGCCGCCGCGCGCAGCACCTTCGGCAGCGAATTTTTCCCGTCGCTGCAGCGCATGCTGCGCGAGCACGGCACCGGCGCCAGCTACGTGCAGCAGGTGCTCGACGTGCCGCTCGCTGACGCCACTGCAATCCACGCAACGCTGATGCGGTAGCCCGGTGAGTACGGACGCGGCAGTCGCGAAGACGCTCGTCCTGCTGGACACCAACGCGTACCTGCGCCTGGCCAAACGGGTGAGACCACTGCTCGGCGTCCCCTTCGGCCAAAAGCGATACGTGCTCCACGTGCTCGAAGACGTGGAAGCCGAGGTGAGCCGCAATCCAAGGCTGCGTTTTCACTACCCATGGTTCGAAGGCGACCCGGTGGTCGCTGCCGAACGGCAGTCGCATCGCCTGCGGTTGTCCCGGGACGAGCGCGACCAACTCGATGCGGCAGCGCGATTCCTGCACGACTGGGTGTTGCAGGACGTGCGCCGCTTCGCCACCGGCGGACGCTCGCCCCCGGGCCCGACCGATTGCCGTGTGCTTGCCTTCGGCCAAGTACGCCCCGCCATCGTCGTCACCGACGATCTTGGGATGCACGAGCTGGCGCGCGAGTTCAACATCGGCGTCTGGCATGGCTTCGACCTTCTGGCAAAGCTGCGCACAGCCAAGGCGGTGAGTGATGATCTCGTGCGCGAAATCTATTCAGCACTGGAGACCAACGGCGATCTCACGGCGAGTTGGCGTGAGGCGCGCCACACGGTACTTGCAAAAGTGTTCGGGGCGCCGCCACGCTGAGCTGCAAGTAGCAGCTCAGCTCGGACCATGGGATGCCATTGACGCGGCACCTATTCCTTCGGCCCCTTCTTCGCCCTGCCCGCTTCGCGAAACAAACATCAACTCAAAACCCGCTCGTGCAGGTTTGGCCCGACTTGACGATCATCGTCGTCCAGGACTTCTGATGCCACTTGTAATGTCTTTAAGAACGGGTTCAACCAACTATTTTTTGACAGGCCAACCTGACAAAGATAGACTGAAACCGTTCGAAATATGCTTTTGATTGGTTTCAACATGCCACGCCCACTTCAAATGAGCGAGACCGCGCCCTACGCCGTCAAGGATGGGGCCAAGCGCATCGGCGAGCACATCGCGCTGGCGCGCAAGCGCCGTCGTATCACACTGCGCGAGATCGCTTCCAAAGCAGGGATCAGCTACGACACCGCACGGGCAGTCGAGGCCGGCAACCTGCAGACCGGGCTGGGGGCGTACTTGGCCATGTTGTGGGCCATGGGGCTCGAGTCCGAGATCAATGCGTTCGTCAACCCCGAACGCGACGATGAAGGCAAGCAGTTGGAAATTGCTCGGCTGCCGCAGCGCGTGCGACATGCCAAGGAGCGCCTCGATGGTGACTTCTAACCAACGCGCCTACGTCTATCTCCAGTTGCCGCAGTCGCTCGAGGTCGTCACGGCAGGCTTCTACGACCTGGCCTTCCCGCAGGGCCTGGCGACCGGATCGTTCGTCTACAACCCCGCCTACCTGACGCGACCGGATGCGGTACCGCTGGAGCCGTACGAACTGCCGCTGTCGCCGCGTCGATTCCAGACCGTGAAGCTCAAGGGCATCTTCGGCGCCTTGCGCGACGCATCGCCCGACGCGTGGGGCCGTCGCATCATCGAGAAGCACACCGGCCGCACCGATTTCACCGAGCTTGACTACCTGCTGCATTCGCCCGAAGACCGGGCAGGCGCGCTCTCGTTCGGCCGCGACAAGGCGCCGCCTGCGCCGGTGCGCAAGTTCAACCAGGTCATTGCGCTGCAAGCCCTGCTCACTGCGGCCGAGCAGTTCATGGAAGTCGAGATCCAGGGCAAGCCAGGCATTCCAGACCAGGTGTTCGAACTCTTGCAGCCCGGCACATCGATGGGCGGCGCGCGGCCCAAGAACGTGGTCGAAGACAACGAAGGCCTGTGGCTGGCGAAGTTTCCGGACAAGAGCGACAGATGGAACAACGCGCGTCGAAGGGGCAATGCTCGCCTTGGCGCAGGAGTGCGGCTTGCGCGTCGCCAAGCATCGCATCGATTCCGTTGGCGGCGAGGACGTGCTGCTGGTTCAACGCTTCGATCGCACGCTGACGGCCGAGGGTTACTTGAGACATCGCATGGTCAGCGGGCTGACGGCATTGGGCGCCGAGGATTCGCACGGCGACCGCGCCAAGTGGTCCTACCTGCTGCTGGCCGATGAACTTCGGCGGCGCAGCGCGCAGCCGGCCCAGGACCTGGAGGAGTTGTTTCGGCGCATGGTGTTCAACGCCTTGATCTCGAACACCGACGATCACCCTCGCAACCACGCGCTGATCGCACCGACCGACAAATGGGAACTGTCGCCGGCCTATGACCTGACACCCAACCCACTGACCAGCATCGAGAAACGCGACCTTGCGCTGACCTGCGGCACGTACAACCGGTATGCGAACCGCATCAACCTGCTGTCCCGGCACGGGCAGTTCAAGCTATCGCTCGTACAAGCCACGGCGATCGTTGACCAAATCCAACAGACGGTCGCGTCTCGCTGGCACGCAGTACTGCGGCAACACGGCACGACGCAGCTGGAGTGCGAGAAGCTGGCAGCGGCTTTCAACTACGCCGGTTTTGAGTTCGATCCGGCAGAAGTACTTGGTCAACGGTAGACGCACTGCGCGTGTCGAAGTGGAGGTGCGCCGAACGTCAAGAAGACTACTCGACTGATAGACTGATCAATGGGAGCTTCGCTGGCCGGTTCATCTCATGTCCACCCCAACAGGTCTCACTGCAGCGCAGGTTTCGTATGGGGTAAATCGTGGGGTTCGGCTACCACCATGAGATCAAAGTTTCATAGAAATCAACGGCCTGGAGCCGACACCGAGCTTCAGGTGCAGAACATCGAGTGACGCGGCCCCTGGCCGGCGCCGGGAGGCTGCGGCTCAACGGCCGGGCGGTGGCTGCGCCGCGGCCTCGGCTGGGGCAATAGCGGGCTGGCACGCCGGGCCGAGGGTGGCGCAAATTTGCTCTGCTTCGCGCTCGACCGACGCGGCAATCGCCTTGGCCGCGCTGTAGCTCATGTACCACCCCAGCGGCGCGTGGTCGGCGCGGCGCAACTGCTCGCAGCGGTCGCCCTGGTCCGGGTCGGTGATGGTCTTCTCCAGGTCCAGCGTCACGTCGAGCGAGCGCGCCTGCACGGCCTGCTTGAACTGCTGCACAGCGAGCGCGGCACGTGCGCCGCGCGCCTGCAACAGCGCACGCAGCGCGGTCAGGATCGGCGGGTTGGCCGTCGGCCGGCTGCACGCCGATGCCTCCGGCGGATTGCCGTCGATGTTGATCAATCGGGGCAGCGCCGTGTCGCCGCGCGACGCGTCGTCGAGCAGCGCGTGCAACAAGGTCGTGCTACCCGAGTTGTCGGCGTAGCCGCCGTCGACCAGGCGCTGGCCGTTGAATTTTCCGGCCGGGCTCAGCACCGGGAAGCGCGCGCTGTGCAGCACGGCCTGGCCGACGCTGATCTCGGGCGCCGCGGCCGGGTCGGCGCCAAAGCGGCTGCGCACCTGGCCGCCCTGGCGGTTGCTGAACCAGGCGATGTGGCCGCTGTCGGCGTCGGTGGCGTTGAAGTAGACCTCGACCGGGTGCGCCAGGCCACCGGTCAATGACCCCAGGGGCTGCGCGAAGGCGGCGGGCCGGGCTTCGTCGTTTGGCGGCAGGCCCTCGACCAGCGACGCGACCAGCGCACTTTGCCAACTCTCGAGCAAGGCCTGGCCGCGCGCCGGCGACCACGGCAGGTGCGGCGCGTCGACGGCGAGCATGCGCGCGACCGTCGGCGACAGATGGTCCTGCACCAGGGCGCGAACGACGATGTCGGTGAGCGGCGTGGCGCTTGGCCGCACGGCCGGCGTGCACCGGGCCCAGCCGCCGCGGCGCACATGCTCCTGGCGCGCGACCAGGTAGGTGGCCAACCCCAGGCTGCCGCCCGAGACGCCGCTGAGAGCGGCCAATTGTTCGCCGAAGCGGCCGCAGCTCGCGTCGTCGGTGCGCGCCAGCACCTGGGCCGTGAAGGTGGCCGCACGCAAGCCGCCGCCATGGG